>JANNGJ010000001.1:0-24488 GCA_031403815.1 Burkholderiales bacterium
CGAGGTCTTGGCGCTGGCCCCCGACGGCGTGTTCCTGAGCAATGGTCCCGGCGACCCGGAACCCTGTGACTACGCCATCTCTGCCACGCGCACGCTGGTCGAGCGCGGCATCCCTACTTTCGGCATCTGTCTGGGTCACCATATCCTGGCCTTGGCCTCGGGTGCGAAGACCTTCAAGATGAAGTTCGGTCACCACGGCGCCAATCACCCGGTGAAGGACCTCGACAGCGGCCGCGTCAGCATCACCAGCCAGAACCACGGCTTCGCGGTGGACGAGACACGGCTGCCGGCCAACCTGCGGCCCACGCATGTGAGCCTGTTTGACGGCACCTTGCAAGGTTTGGCGCGCACCGACCGGCCCGCCTTCTGCTTCCAGGGCCATCCTGAAGCCTCCCCAGGCCCGCATGACATTGCCTACCTGTTCGATCGATTCACTGCGCTGATGGCGGAGACCCAACATGCCTAAGCGCACCGACCTCAAGAGCATCCTCATCATCGGCGCCGGACCGATCGTCATTGGCCAGGCCTGCGAGTTCGACTATTCCGGCGCGCAAGCCTGCAAGGCACTGCGCGAAGAGGGCTACCGCGTCATCCTGGTCAACAGCAACCCCGCGACCATCATGACCGACCCCGGCATGGCCGACGCGACCTACATCGAGCCGATCACCTGGCAGGTGGTCGAGAAGATCATCGCCAAGGAGCGGCCCGATGCGGTGCTGCCGACCATGGGCGGGCAGACGGCATTGAACTGTGCGCTCGACCTGCACAAGCACGGCGTGCTGGCCAAGTACGGCGTCGAGATGATCGGCGCCAACGAGCAGGCCATCGAGAAGGCCGAGGACCGGCTCAAGTTCAAGGACGCGATGACCGGCATCGGCCTGGCCTCGGCGCGCAGCGGCATTGCGCACTCGCTGGAAGAAGCACTGGCGGTGCAGAAGCGCATCTCCGCGGAGATCGGCACGTCCGGCGACAAGGCAGGGTTCCCGATGGTCATCCGCCCCAGCTTCACGCTTGGCGGCACCGGCGGCGGCATTGCCTACCACCCGGAGGAGTTCGAAGAAATCTGCAAACGCGGTCTGGATCTGTCGCCGACCAAGGAGTTGTTGATCGAGGAGTCGCTGATCGGCTGGAAAGAGTACGAGATGGAGGTCGTGCGCGACAAGGCCGACAACTGCATCATCGTCTGCGCGATCGAGAACCTCGACCCGATGGGCATTCACACGGGAGACTCGATCACGGTGGCGCCGGCCCAGACCCTGACCGACAAGGAGTACCAGCTGCTGCGCAACGCCAGCATCGCCATCCTGCGCGAGATCGGCGTCGATACCGGCGGCTCGAATGTGCAGTTTTCGATCAACCCGAAAGACGGGCGCATGGTGGTGATCGAGATGAACCCGCGCGTGTCGCGTTCGTCGGCGCTAGCGTCCAAGGCGACCGGTTTTCCGATTGCCAAGGTGGCTGCCAAGCTGGCGGTCGGCTACACGCTGGATGAGCTGCGCAACGACATCACCGGCGGCGCCACGCCGGCCAGCTTCGAGCCGAGCATCGACTACGTCGTCACCAAGATTCCGCGCTTCGCGTTCGAGAAGTTTCCGGCCGCTGACGCGCGCCTGACGACACAGATGAAGTCGGTCGGCGAAGTCATGGCCATCGGGCGTACCTTCCAGGAGAGCTTCCAGAAGGCCCTGCGCGGCCTGGAAACCGGCATCGACGGCCTGACGGAGCGCAGCACCGACCGGGACGAGATCGTGCAGGAAATCGGCGAAGCCGGGCCCGAGCGCATCCTCTTTGTCGGCGACGCATTTCGCATTGGCATGAGCTTGGCTGAAGTGTTCGAAGAAACCGCCATCGACCCCTGGTTCCTGGCCCAGATTGAGCAATTGATCCAGACCGAGCAGGCGCTCGTTGGCCGAACGCTGGCGTCGCTGAGCCGCGACGAGTTGCGCTACCTCAAGCGCAAGGGCTTCGCTGACCGGCGCATCGCCAAGTTGTTGGCGACCAACCAGCATGAGGTGCGCGCCAAGCGCCATGCCTTGGACCTGCGTCCGGTCTTCAAGCGGGTTGACACCTGTGCTGCCGAATTCGCGACCGAGACTGCCTACCTCTACTCGACCTACGACGAGGAGTGCGAGGCCGAGCCGACCACGAAGAAGAAGATCATGGTGTTGGGCGGCGGACCCAACCGCATCGGCCAGGGCATCGAGTTCGACTATTGCTGCGTGCATGCCGCGCTGGCCCTGCGCGAGGACGGCTACGAGACCATCATGGTCAACTGCAACCCGGAGACCGTGTCGACCGACTACGACACCAGCGACCGCTTGTATTTCGAACCCGTGACGCTGGAAGATGTGCTGGAAATCGTCGACAAGGAAAAACCGGTCGGCGTGATCGTGCAGTACGGCGGCCAGACGCCGCTCAAGCTCGCCCTGGACCTCGAGCGTGCCGGCGTGCCCATCATTGGCACCAGCCCGGACTCTATTGACATCGCCGAGGACCGCGAGCGTTTCCAGAAGCTGCTGCACGAGCTTGGCCTGCGCCAGCCGCCGAATCGCACCGCCCGCACGGAAGAGGCGGCGTTGGCCCTGGCCCAGGAGATTGGCTACCCCTTGGTCGTGCGGCCCAGTTATGTGCTGGGCGGCCGGGCCATGGAAATCGTGCACGGCGACAAAGACCTCGAGCGCTACATGCGCGAGGCGGTGCGAGTGAGCGAGAAGTCTCCCGTCCTGCTGGATCGCTTCCTCGACGACGCCATCGAAGTCGATGTCGATTGCATCAGTGACGGCACCGACGTGATGATCGGCGCCATCATGGAGCACATCGAGCAGGCAGGTGTCCACTCGGGCGACTCGGCCTGTTCGCTGCCGCCGTATTCCTTGTCGGCAGCGCTTCAAGATGAGTTGCGGCGCCAGACGGCCTTGATGGCCAAGGCGCTGAAGGTCATCGGCTTGATGAATGTGCAGTTTGCCATCCAGGGCACGGGCGACCAGGCCGTGGTCTTCGTGCTGGAGGTCAACCCACGCGCTTCACGCACGGTGCCTTTTGTCAGCAAGGCCACGGGCCAAGCCCTGGCCAAGATCGCCGCGCGCTGCATGGTCGGGCAGAAGCTGAGGGACCAACGTGGCCTGCATGGCCGGGTGCCCTGCGAAGTGGTCCCGCCTTACTTCAGCGTCAAGGAAGCTGTCTTTCCGTTCAACAAATTTCCCGGCGTCGACCCGATCCTGGGGCCGGAGATGCGCTCCACCGGCGAAGTCATGGGCGTTGGACTCAGTTTTGGCGAGGCGATGCTCAAGAGCCAATTGGGCGCGGGCTCACGCCTGCCTGACCGGGGCACAGTGGTGATCACGGTCAAGAATGCCGACAAGGACCGCGCGGCCCGCATCGCTGGCGACTTGCATGCCCTTGGGTTCGCCGTCGTCGCCACCAAGGGCACTGCCGCTGCCATTGCCGCTGCGGGCGTGCCCGTGCAAGCCGTGAACAAGGTCAAGGACGGCCGACCGCACATTGCCGACCTGATCAAGGCCGGCGAGATCCAGCTCGTGTTCACGACGGTCGATGAGACGCGTACGGCAATCGCCGACTCACGCTACATTCGCACCGCGGCCTTGGCCAACCGCGTGACCTACTACACCACGATGGCGGGCTGCGAAGCGGCGACCGAAGCGCTCAAGCACCGACAAGACTTCAGCGTCCAGTCGCTGCAGGAGTTGCACGCTGGCCTGAACTAGAATTAAGTCACTTCTCCGCCGCCAAGCGTCCCACACGGACCCGGGCGGCGTCTTCGTTTCTGACCTGCGCTTGCGCGCCCCCTACGACCATGGCTTCTGTTCCCCTTACCGTTCGCGGCCTGCAGAAGCTTCGCACCGAGCTGCAGCAGTTGAAGGGCGTCGAGCGCCATGCGGTGATCCAGGCCATCGCCGAAGCGCGCGCGCAGGGCGACTTGTCGGAGAACGCGGAGTACGAAGCGGCCAAGGACAAGCAGGGCTTCATCGAGGGGCGCATCCTGGAGCTGGAAAGCAAGCTGGCGGCGGCACAGGTGATCGATCCCTCGACGCTGGATGCGGGCGGGCGGGTTGTCTTTGGCGCGACGGTCGATCTCGAAGAGGAGAGCGGCGCCAAGGTCCGCTACCAGATCGTCGGCGACGACGAGGCCGACCTGAAGCTGGGCTTGATTTCCATCAGCTCACCGATTGCGCGCGCCCTGATCGGCAAGGAACTCGGCGACGTCGCCGACGTCCAGGCACCCGGCGGCGTCAAGAGCTACGAGATCATGGACGTGCGCTACGTCTGATCACGCCACCTCAGCCAGCGTTCTTCTTGACGCTGGTGATGCGCTTCTTGGCGCGCTTGATCATGCCGCCGGCCGTGACGCGCTGGTTACCATGTACGGTGAGCTTCTTGACCTGCGGCCGGTGGTTGCCGCTCTTGCTGAATTTGAGGATCTTGACCACCCGCGAGCCACCACCGCGCTCTTCACGGCCGGCCTCTTCCTTGGGCGGGATCGGACGCCAGAGCACCAGCAGCTTGCCGATGTGCTGTATCGGCGCCGCATTGAGGCTGTCAGCCAAGTCTTGAAACGCGACTTCGCGCGCGGCACGATCATCGCTGAACATGCGCACCTTGATCAGGCCATGGGCCTTCAAGGCGGCATCGGCTTCCTTTCGTACCGCGGCTGTCAGACCGTCATTGCCGACGGCGACAACGGGGTCGAGGTGGTGGGCAGCGGCGCGGTGTTCCTTGCGCTGGGCGGGGGTCAGTTGAATCACGGGCATGCCCCTATTATCGGTGCCCCATGAAAATCAAGACAAAGAGCAAGAAGGTCAACAAGGCTTGGCTGGCCGATCACATCAATGATCCCTACGTCAAGATGGCCCAGCGCGAGGGCTACCGCGCCCGTGCGGCCTACAAGCTCAAGGAGATCGACGAAACCCTGGGCTTGATCAAGCCCGGCCAGGTGGTGGTCGATCTGGGCGCCGCACCAGGGGCCTGGAGCCAGTACCTGCGACGCCGCTTCGCGCCCAAGGAGGCGGGAATCGGCGGGGCAGCAGTCGGGCAATTGAACGGCAGCATCCTCGCGCTCGATCTGATCGAGGTCGAGCCGATCGAGGGCGTGCAGTTCATCCAGGGCGACTTCAACGAAGACGCCGTGCTGGCCGAGCTGACGGCGGCTTTGGCGGGCCGCCCGGTCGACCTGGTGCTGTCGGACATGGCGCCCAACCTGTCCGGTATTGCCAGCTCGGACGCTGCGCGGGTGGCCCATTTGGTCGAGCTGGCCCTGGATTTCTCGCTCAAGCACCTGCGCCCGGAGGGTGCCTTGGTCGTCAAGCTGTTCCACGGCAGCGGCTACAGCCAGCTGGTCGAGCTGTTCAAGCGCACCTTCCGCGTGGTGCGGCCGATCAAGCCCAAGGCCTCACGGGATCGATCCTCGGAAACCTTCCTGGTCGGGATCGGTCTGAAGAAGGCCTGACAGGAAAAAGGGGGGCGCCAACTTCTGCCCAGGCGGCCCGGCCTTGACAGGACTAAAATCAACCCCACATCCACTGCAGCGTCGGTGTCGACGCTGCGCAGGACAACGGCACAAGGAGCCGCGTTGAACAATCAATGGTTTTCGAAGATCGCGGTTTGGCTGGTGATTGCCCTCGTGCTGTTCACCGTTTTCCGCCAGTTCGACCGCGGCGCGGTGGCGGGTGGCCAGGTCGGGTACTCCGACTTTCTCGAAGAGGTGCGCAGCAAGCGTATCAAGGCTGTGACTTTGCAGGAAGTTGCGGCGGGCGGCACCGAGATCATTGCGACGACCAATGACGACAAGCGCATCCGCAGCACGGCCACCTACCTCGATCGCGGGCTGGTCGGCGACCTGATTGCTAACGGCGTCAAGTTCGACGTCAAGCCACGCGAAGAGCCCTCGCTGCTAATGACCATCCTCATCAGCTGGGGCCCCTTCCTGCTGCTGATCGGCGTCTGGGTCTATTTCATGCGCCAGATGCAGGGCGGCGGCAAGGGCGGCGCCTTCAGCTTCGGCAAGAGCAAGGCGCGCATGCTCGACGAGGCCAACAACACCACCACCTTCGCCGATGTGGCGGGTTGCGAAGAGGCCAAGGAAGAGGTCAAGGAACTGGTCGACTTCCTGAAAGACCCGCAGCGCTTCCAGAAGCTGGGCGGGCGGATCCCGCGCGGCGTGCTGCTGGTCGGCCCTCCGGGCACCGGCAAGACGCTGCTGGCCAAGGCCATTGCCGGCGAGGCCAAGGTTCCGTTCTTCTCGATCTCGGGCTCCGATTTCGTCGAGATGTTCGTCGGCGTCGGCGCCGCCCGCGTGCGCGACATGTTCGAGCAGGCCAAGAAGAGCGCGCCCTGCATCATCTTCGTCGATGAAATCGACGCCGTCGGCCGCCACCGTGGTGCTGGCCTGGGCGGCGGCAACGACGAACGTGAGCAGACCCTGAACCAGATGCTGGTCGAGATGGATGGTTTCGAGACCAACCTGGGCGTGATCGTGATGGCCGCGACCAACCGGCCCGACATCCTCGACCCGGCGCTGCTGCGGCCGGGCCGCTTCGACCGCCAGGTCTATGTCTCGCTGCCCGATGTGCGCGGCCGTGAAGCGATTCTCAACGTCCACATGCGCAAGGTCCCGGTAGGCCAGGACATTCGCGCCGACATACTGGCTCGCGGCACACCGGGCTTTTCCGGCGCTGACTTGGCCAATCTGGTCAATGAGGCGGCCCTGTTCGCAGCCCGCCGCAACGGCCGCGTGGTCGAGATGGTCGACTTCGAAAAGGCCAAAGACAAGATCATGATGGGGCCAGAGCGCAAGAGCATGGTCATGCCCGAAGAAGAGCGCAAGAACACGGCCTACCATGAGTCCGGTCACG
Organism: Burkholderiales bacterium; assembly: GCA_031403815.1. GTDB lineage: Bacteria > Pseudomonadota > Gammaproteobacteria > Burkholderiales > Burkholderiaceae_C > CADEEN01. Next base: position 6,870 of record JANNGJ010000001.1, read on the forward strand.
CCTTGGTGGCTCGCTTGATGCCCAAGACCGACCCGGTGCACAAGGTCACCGTGATTCCGCGTGGCCGAGCCCTGGGCGTGACCATGCAGTTACCCGAAGGCGACCGTTACAGCCTGGACAAGGAACGCATGCTGAGCACGATCAGCGTGTTGTTCGGTGGCCGCATCGCCGAAGAGGTGTTCATGAACCAGATGACCACGGGGGCCTCGAATGACTTCGAGCGCGCCACCGCGATCGCGCGCGACATGGTCACCCGTTACGGCATGACCGACGAACTGGGCCCGATGGTGTATGCCGAAAACGAGGGCGAAGTCTTCCTCGGACGCTCGGTGACCAAGACGACGACGATGTCGGAAGAGACGATGCGCAAGGTCGACCTGGTGATCCGCCGCATCATCGACGAGCAATACGCCATCGCCCGCAAGCACATCGAGAACAACCAGGACAAGATGCACGCGATGGCTAAGGCCTTGCTCGAATGGGAGACCATTGACGCCGAGCAGATCGACGACATCATGGCCGGCAAGCCGCCGCGCGCACCGAAGGACTGGCCAGCCTCCAGCCCGCCCAAGAGCGGCGGCACGCCGCCCGCCGTTGGTGGTGAGGCCACGGTCGTGGCCTGAGTTGGCGTCGACCCACTTCGAACAAACGGGGCTCAGGCCCCGTTTTTCATCCCCATGACCCTTTGGCAGACCCAGCGTTTTGGGATCGACCTGCGGCGCCCGCGCGTGATGGGCATTGTCAACGTCACGCCCGACTCATTCTCTGGCGCGAGCCAGCCCGTCGATGCTGGCGCCGCCATCGCCCATTGCGATGAGCTGCTACGCCAGGGGGCCGACATTCTCGACATTGGAGGCGAGTCGACGCGACCGGGCGCGAAATTGCTGAGTGCCGAGGAAGAGCTGCGCCGTGTCTTGCCTGCCCTGCGCCACGCGGTCGGGCTGGGCGTGCCGGTCTCTGTGGATACCAGCCAGCCCCGGGTGATGCAGGCAGCGCTTGACCTCGGGGTCGATATCGTCAACGACGTGCGCGCATTGCAGCGCCCGGGGGCGCTTGAGGTGCTGGCGGCCCACGCCAGCGCCGGGGTCTGCGTGATGCACATGCAAGGCGAACCGGCCACGATGCAGGTCGCGCCGCGTTACGGCGACGTGGTGGCGGATGTGCTGGCTTTCCTTGCCGCGCGCCACTCGCTGTTGCGCGCGCGCGGCGTGGCAGCAGACCGCATCGTCGTCGATCCCGGGATCGGGTTCGGTAAGACGGTGGACCACAATCTGACTCTCTTGCGCCGCCAGCGAGAACTGTTGGTCCTGGGCGCGCCGCTCTTGGTCGGCTGGTCACGCAAGTCCACCCTGGGCACGTTGACGGGCCGGGCGCTGCAGGAGCGGCGCGATGCCAGCGTCGCTGCGGCTTTGCTGGCCGTGCAGCGTGGCGCCAGTATCGTGCGCGTGCACGACGTGGCGCCGACGGTCGATGCGTTGGCAGTGTGGTGGGCAATCGAACAACCTGAGCAGGCACAAGAACCATGAGCAGACGCTACTTTGGCACCGACGGCATCCGTGGCACGGTGGGCCAGGATCCGATCACGCCTGACTTCATGCTGCGCCTGGGCCATGCCGTCGGCCGCGTGCTTAAGGCCTCATCAGCCCGGCCGACGGTCGTGATCGGCAAGGACACCCGCATCTCTGGCTACATGATCGAGTCCGCACTCGAGGCGGGTTTTGCCTCGGCGGGCGTCGACACGCTGTTGTCGGGCCCCCTGCCCACGCCCGGTGTGGCCTACCTGACCCGGGCGCTGCGGCTGGACCTGGGCGTGGTCATCAGTGCCTCCCACAACGCCTTCGCCGACAACGGCATCAAGTTCTTCTCGGCCAGCGGCCAGAAGTTGTCCGACGAATGGGAGCAGGCCGTCGAGGCCGCGCTCGAACAGGCGCCGCAGTGGTCGAACTCGGCGGGTCTGGGCAAGGCTCGCCGGATCGACGACGCCGGCGGGCGCTACATCGAGTTCTGCAAGAGCACGGTGCGCAGTGATCTGTCGCTCAAGGGTCTGAAGCTGGTGGTCGATGCGGCGCACGGCGCGGCCTATCACGTGGCCCCCGACGTGTTCCATGAACTCGGCGCTGACGTTGAGAAAATCGGCTGCAGCCCGAACGGCATCAACATCAATGCCGGTTTCGGGGCTACCGCGCCGGCGGCGCTGGTCCAGGCTGTGGCCGCGTCGGGTGCCGACTACGGCATCGCCCTCGACGGCGACGCCGATCGCCTGCAATTGGTGGACGCCCGCGGCCGCCTGTTCAACGGTGACGAGTTGCTTTACGTGATGGTCACTGACCGCTTGGCCCGCGGCGAAGTGGTGCCGGGCGTCGTCGGAACCTTGATGACCAACATGGCGGTCGAGCTGGCGCTGCGCAAGCTCGGTGTCGATCTGGTGCGTTCCAAGGTCGGCGACCGCTACGTGCTCGAAGCGCTGGCTGAGCGAGGGTGGTTGCTGGGCGGGGAGGGCTCGGGCCACCTGTTGGCGCTGGACAAGCACACCACCGGCGACGGTATCGTCAGCGCCTTGTTGGTGTTGCAGGCGATCAAGGCGTCGGGCCGGTCGCTGGCGGAGCTGCTCGCTCCCGTCACCCTGTTCCCGCAGGTGCTGATCAACGTGCGCGTCGGGCCCGACGGCGATCAGCGCAACCACCCGCGCTTGCTTGAAGTTCAAGCCGAGGTCGAGCGTGAACTGGCCGGGTCAGGTCGGGTGCTGATCCGGGCCTCCGGCACGGAACCGGTGCTGCGGGTGATGGTCGAGGCGCGTGATGCAGCGCAGGCGCAGGGCTGCGCCGAACGCCTGGCCGACACCGTTCGGCTCTGAGCATGGGCGGACGAGCCGCCCGCCGAGTGATCAGCGCTTCGGCGGCAGCAGGACGCGGTCGATCACGTGGACCACGCCGTTGGTGGCTGCAACGTCGGCAGTCAGAACCACCGCGTCTTCCACCGTCACGATGGTGCCGGACTTGGACAGTGCCAGATTGGCGCCGTTGACCGTCTTGACGTTGCCGTTCTTGACGGCCGCGGCCGGCATGTTGCCCGCGACCACGTGGTAGGTCAGCACGGCGCGGAGCAATTCCTTGTCGGCGCCCAGATCAGCCAAGGTCTTGGCGGGGACTGCCTTGAAGGCCTCGTCGCTCGGTGCGAACACGGTGAACGGACCCGGCCCGCGCAAGGTGTCGGTCAGCCCGGCTTGGGTGATCAGACGATTGAGCGTTGACAGTTGCGGCGTGCTGGCCGCTGTATCGGCGATGGATTTGGGGCTGGGTGTCGTGGCGCAGCCTGCCAGCAGCAGGGCGGCCAGGGCTGCGGCCGCAGTGGATTTGCGAAGGAGGGTGGACATAGCGGCTTCCGAATGCAGGTTGATATCAGGGGCAGCGTGTAGCCTAATTGGCTGACGTGACATTTTTATGACGGATTGGTGATGGCGACGACAGTCGATTCATGAACTTGCAACTGTCACGGCAATGTCATTTAGGACGCATAAAGTCCGCTGAGTTAATTTCGCAGTTCAACCGCAGTGAAAGGTTTCTGATGCTTACCGCAACGATCCGCAGTTTCGCCATCGCCACCGCCCTGGTCGTCCCAGCGCTGACCCTGGCCCAGGATGTCACCGGCGCTGGCGCCACATTCCCCGCGCCGCTGTACGCCAAGTGGGCCGATGCCTACAACAAGGCCACCAGCGTGCGCATCAACTACCAGTCGGTCGGCTCAGGCGCCGGTTTGCGCCAGATTCGCGGTAAGACTGTCGATTTCGGTGCCTCTGACATGCCGCTGACGGACGCCGAACTGGCCAAGGATGGCCTGATGCAGTTCCCGACTGTCATTGGTGGGGTTGTTCCCGTGATCAACGTCAAGGGCATTGCCGCAGGCCAGCTGCGCATGACGGGCCAGCTGCTGGGTGACATCTACCTCGGCAAGATTACGAAGTGGAACGATGCTGCCCTTGCCGCATTGAACCCCGGTGTGCCGCTACCCGACACCGCGATTGCCGTGGTGCGTCGCGCGGACGGCTCTGGCACCACCTTCATCTTCAGCAACTACCTGTCCAAGGTCAATCCGGAGTGGAAGTCCAAGGTCGGCGAAGGCACGGCTGTGAACTGGCCGACAGGCGCTGGCGGCAAGGGCAATGAGGGTGTGGCCGCCTTCGTGCAGCGCCTGCCGAACTCGATCGGCTATGTTGAGTACTCGTACGCGAAGTCGAACAAGATGGCTCACGTGCTACTGCGCAACCAGGCAGGTACTTATGTCGCGCCCGACGATGTCAACTTCAAGGCGGCAGCCGCTGGCGCTGATTGGTCCAAGACCTTCTACCAGATCCTGACCGAGCAGCCTGGCAAGGACAGCTGGCCCATCACGGGCGCCACATTCATCATGATGTACAAGGCTCAGGAGAAGCCGGCCCAGGGCAGCAATTCACTAAAGTTCTTCGAGTGGAGTTTCGCCAATGGCGACAAGATGGCCTCCGAGCTTGAGTACGTGCCGCTGCCGGACGGCGTGAAGGCACTGGTCAGGGCCGCCTGGGGCGAGATCAAGGACCCGTCTGGCAAGGCCGTCGCTTTCAAGTGACTCCGCTGTTGATTGCGTTCTAGCTGGCGGCGTGTGCGCCTTCGTGCCGCTCGCCGATTTGCCGTAACCCGACCGTGAGGCGCAGATACGATCGTGACCGCTACATTCCCCGCCAATCCCCTGTCACGAGTTGAATCGATGGACAAGACGGTCAACGGCAGTCGCCCACCAGAACGTACTCGGCGCACGCCTTGGGCGGACCGTCTGTTCTCCATGGCTGCTCATGGCGCGGCGTGGCTGACGTTGGCGTTGATGGCTGGCATCATTGTGTCGTTGACGATCAGTGCCATGCCGGCTATCCGGGAGTACGGATTCAGCTTCCTTTGGCGCTCGGAGTGGGACCCTGTCGAAGAAAAGTTCGGCGGCCTGGTGATGATTTATGGCACCTTGGCGACGTCCTTCATCGCCCTGCTGATTGCCGTACCGGTCAGTTTCGGCATTGCCTTGTTTTTGACTGAGTTGTCGCCGAATTGGCTCCGCCGCCCGCTTGGCACTGCAGTGGAATTGTTGGCCGCTGTGCCCAGCATTGTTTACGGCATGTGGGGCCTCTTGGTGTTCGGGCCGATATTGGCCAAGTTTGTTCAGGAGCCAGCGCAGGCACTCTTTGGCGGCGTGCCGATCCTGGGTTCCCTGGTATCCGGTGCCCCGGTGGGCATCGGCATCTTGTCCGCAGGCATCATCTTGGCCATCATGGTGATCCCTTTCATTGCGTCAGTGATGCGTGATGTCTTCGAGACCACGCCGGCCTTGCTCAAGGAGTCGGCTTATGGCCTGGGGTCGACGACCTGGGAAGTGGTTTGGAAGGTGGTGCTGCCGTACACCAAGACGGGCGTCATCGGCGCCATCATGCTCGGCCTTGGCCGCGCGCTGGGTGAAACCATGGCCGTGACTTTCGTCATTGGCAATTTCAACCAGCTTGACTCCCTGTCCTTGTTTGCCGCCGCGAACAGCATCACGTCGGCGATTGCCAACGAGTTTGCCGAAGCCAACCCGGGTCTGCACCAGGCTTCGCTGATGTACCTCGGCCTGGTGTTGTTCTTCATCACATTTGTGGTGCTGGCCCTGTCCAAGGTGCTGCTGTCGCGCTTGCAGCGCAACGAGGGGAGCCGGACGTGAGCAACGCCATCAGTGGCATTGACGCCGGCCGCCTGCGCATGCACCAGCATCGCAAGCGCATCAACGTGATGGCCCTGGCCCTGTCGCTCGGAGCGATGGCCTTTGGCATGTTCTGGCTCGCCTGGATCCTGTTCGAGACGATTCGCCTGGGTATCGGCGGCATCGCCCTGTCGCTCTTTACCGAGATGACGCCACCGCCGCAGGCCGAGACCGGTGGCTTGGCCAACGCGATCGCCGGCTCCATGGTGATGGTCGGTTTGGCCACATTGGTTGGCACCCCGGTCGGCATTCTGTGCGGTATCTACCTGGCTGAGTACGGCAAGAAGACCCGGCTGGGTTACGTGACCAGCTTCGTCAACGACATCCTGTTGTCCGCACCGTCGATCGTGATCGGCCTGTTCATCTACGCCTTGATCGTCGCCCAGGTGCGATCTTTCTCGGCCATGGCGGGCGTGTTGGCGCTGTCCCTGATCGTCATCCCGGTCGTCATCCGGACCACCGAGAACATGCTCAGTCTGATTCCCAACGCGCTGCGCGAGGCCGCCTACGCCCTGGGCACGCCGAAGTGGAAGGTGATCTATTCCGTCACCCTCAAGGCGGCGCGGGCGGGCGTGATGACCGGCATCCTGCTGGCGCTTGCACGCATCGCTGGTGAGACGGCGCCCCTGCTTTTCACCGCTTTGTCCAACCAGTTCTGGACTTTGAACCTGGGCGAGCCAATGGCCAGCCTGCCGGTGACGATCTACAAGTTTGCCTTGAGCCCGTACGAGAACTGGAAGGACTTGGCCTGGGCCGGAGTGTTCCTGATCACCCTGGGGGTGCTGGCGCTCAACATCCTGGCCCGCGTGCTGTTCCGCAACAAGAATTGAATCGAGAACCGACCATGGACACCAAAGTGGACGTCACTGCCGGCGAGAAGATCAAGATCGCGGTGCGCGGCTTGAACTTCTACTACGGCAACTTCAAGGCCTTGAAGAACATCAACCTCGACATTCCCGAGCGCAAGGTCACCGCCTTCATCGGCCCGTCGGGTTGTGGCAAGAGCACCTTGTTGCGGGTCTTCAACCGCATGTTCGAGCTCTATCCCGAACAGCGGGCCGAAGGCAGCGTCACGCTGGATGGTGAGGACGTGCTGCAAAGCAAGCTCGACGTCAGCCTGATCCGCGCCAAGATTGGCATGGTGTTTCAGAAGCCGACGCCATTCCCGATGTCGATCTACGACAACATCGCTTTCGGTGTGCGTCTGTTCGAAGCCTTGCCGCGGGTCGAGATGGACGAACGCGTCGAGTGGGCCTTGAAGAAGGCCGCCTTGTGGGGCGAGGTCAAGGACAAGTTGGCGCAGAACGGTGCCAGCCTGTCGGGCGGACAGCAGCAGCGCTTGTGCATTGCGCGCGGTATCGCGATCAAGCCCGAAGTGCTCTTGCTCGACGAGCCCTGTTCCGCGCTGGACCCGATCTCGACCGGCAAGATCGAAGAACTGATCCATGAACTCAAGAGCGACTACACGGTGATGATCGTGACGCACAACATGCAGCAGGCGGCACGTTGTTCGGACTACACGGCCTACATGTACCTCGGCGATCTGGTCGAGTTCGGTCCGACTGCCGAGTTGTTCATGAAGCCGAAGAAGCGCGACACCGAAGACTACATCACCGGCCGCTTTGGCTGAGGAATTCCACGATGATCGAAAAACACCTCTCAACCCAGTTCGACGCCGAGCTGTCGGGCATTTCCAACCGCGTGCTCGAGATGGGCGGACTCGTCGAGTCCCAGGTCGCACGCTCGGTTTATGCGCTGACCCAGTTCTCCGGCGAGAGTGCCAGCCAGGTGCTGACGGCGGAGGAGCGTGTCAACACGATGGAGATCGAGATCGACCGCGATCTGTCGGCCATCATCGCGCGGCGTCAGCCCACTGCACGCGACTTGCGCCTGCTGATCGCCATCAGCCGCACGATCGCCAACCTGGAGCGCGTTGGCGATGAGGCGGCGCGCATTGCGCGCACAGTGCAGCGCCTGCTCAATACCGGCGTGTCAAGCCGGATGCGCCTGCCCGTGGCTGACCTGTCCTTCGAGGCCGACCTGGCCATCGCGCAGCTGCGCAAGGCGCTCGACGCCTTTGCGCGACTCGACACGGCGCAGGCCCTGGAGGTCTTGCGCGCCGACGACCAGATCGACCGCGAGTTCGATGGTCTGATGCGCAAGCTCATCACCTACATGATGGAAGACCCGCGCACCATCTCGGCCAGTATCGACCTGGTGTTCGTTGCCAAGGCCATCGAGCGTGTCGGTGACCACGCCAAGAACCTGGCCGAGGCGATCATCTATGTCGTTAAAGGCATGGATGTGCGCCATACACCGCTCGAAGACGTTGCGGCAGCTGTTCAATGAGCCGCATCCTGGTTGTTGAGGACGAGGCTGCGATCGCTGAGCTGGTGGCGATCAACCTGCGCCACGCGGGGTATGAGGTCACCCTGGCCGCTGACGCCGACGCGGCGCTGCAAAGCGTGGACCGTGTGCTGCCCGACCTGGTCCTGCTGGACTGGATGCTGCCTGGGCAGTCGGGTCTGGCGCTGGCCAAAGGCTGGCGTGCAGCGGCCCGCACCAAGGCCCTGCCCATCATCATGCTCACCGCGCGCGCCGATGAAGGCGACAAGCTGGCGGGTCTGGACGGCGGTGCCGATGACTACCTGACCAAGCCGTTCTCGCCCAAGGAGTTGCTGGCCCGCATCCGCGCCGTGTTGCGCCGCAAGGCGCCGCAGGCCCTGGACGAAGCGGTTGAGGTTGCGGGACTGCGGCTCGACCCGGCCACCCGCCGCGTCACCCGCGCTGTCGAAGGCGCATTGCGTGAAGTCAAGGTCGGCCCGACCGAGTTCCGCCTGCTGCACTTCTTGATGACCCACCCGGAGCGGGTCCACAGCCGCGCCCAGCTGCTCGACCGCGTTTGGGGTGACCACGTGTTCATCGAAGAGCGTACCGTCGATGTCCACGTCAAGCGCTTGCGTGAAGCCTTGACACCGGTCCACGGCGCACAACTGGTAGAGACGGTTCGTGGCGCCGGCTACCGGATGACGCAAGCCAATACCTTGCCCGCATGAACCTGGTTCTGCGCCGTGTTGCCAGCGCCCTGATGGCAATGGCATTCGGTGCTCTACTCGGGTGGATCTTTGGCAGCTTGGTGCATTGGCCGCATCTCGGCGCGATGGGCGGTGCTGCGCTGAGCGTGGCCCTGATAGCCTTGCGCGATGCGGGTCGGGGGCGGCAATTGCGGGCTTGGCTGCGCGGGGCTCAGGACCAACCAGCACCACGCGATACCGGCTTCTGGGGCGAACTCGGTTACCGAGTCGAACGCGCGCTTCGACAGCGCGAGCGCGAGACAGCGCAAGAGCAGACACGCCTGCAGCAGTTCCTCTCGGCCATCGAGGCCTCGCCGAACGGCGTGATGATGCTCGACGCCAGTGAGCAGATCACTTGGTGCAATTCGCAGGCTGCCGACCATTTCGGCATCGACCCCGAGCGTGATCGCCTGCAGCGCGTGACCAATTTGGTCCGGGCTCCGGCTTTTGTGGCGCACCTGCTGGCCGGCAACCTGGACGAGGCCGTGGTGTTCGCGAGTCCGCGCGGCCGCGGCATGCTGTCGGTATTGGTGCGGCCCTATGGCGAAGGCATGCGGCTGGTGCTGTCGCAGGACATCACCGAACGCGAGCGCACTGACGCCATGCGGCGTGATTTTGTGGCCAATGTGTCGCACGAGATTCGCACGCCGCTGACCGTCTTGGCGGGCTTTGTCGAAACCCTGGCGACCGTGCCGTTGACGGCCACCGAGCGCCCCCGCGTGCTCAACCTCATGCGGCAGCAGACGGATCGCATTCAAGCGCTGGTGGACGACCTCTTGACCTTGGCCCAGCTCGAAGGGGGCCCGCCGCCAGCCGCTGACCATTGGATCGAGATTGACGCCAGCTTTCGCACCGTGTTGGCCGATGCACAGGCGCTCTCCAACGGGCGCCACCGCATCAGCCTGGAAGCCGACGCGGGGTGCCAGGTGGCAGGTGTCGAGGCTGAACTGGCCAGTGCGATGAGCAATCTGGTCAACAACGCCGTGCGCTACACGCCCGACGGCGGCACGATCGAGATCCACTGGCGGCTGCGCGGCACGGACGGCTGTGCCGAGTTCGAGGTCCGTGACAGCGGCATTGGCATCGACCGTGACCATTTGCCGCGCTTGACCGAACGCTTTTACCGAGTCGATGGCAGCCGTTCACGCGACACCGGCGGCACCGGCCTGGGTCTGGCGATCGTCAAGCATGTGGTGCAGCGCCACGGCGGCGAGCTCGACATGCAAAGCGAACTGGGCAAAGGCTCGACCTTCAAACTGGTGCTGCCGGCCGCACGCGTGCGCCGGGCCGCGGCCGTGGCCGGCGCCGTGCCGGCGGCGGCGGTGTCAGCGCAAGCGGCGTAGCACCACGGTCGTCTCATCGCGGTCGGTCGGGCGCCGGACGCGTCCGACGACCTCCCACCCCGCCGGCACGCTGGCGGCCACCTGGCCGCGACGCTCCTGCCGCAACAGCATGCTGCAGGTCGAGACGGTACCTGGCACCGCGTCAACACGCCAGCGCCCGTACTGCTCCAAGGCTGCCACCGCGGAGCGCGAGAAGCCGGGTGCAGCGATGCAGGCATCGGCGGGCACCAGCGGCTTGAGCTGCGTGACCCACGGTCGGTTGCTGCGGGCGTAGTCCAGCAGCGGCAGCCACAGTGTCATCAACAACAGCCAGGCCAACGCGACGCCGCCTGCTGGCAGCACCAGGCTCTTCCATAGTGCATGCTGATGGCGTCCTGTGCGCCAGCGCACAAGCACGAGCCAGGTCAGCGAGCCCGCGGCAGCAACGACGAAGGGCAGCAGCGAGAACTGCATGGCGAATCCTGGCGCGAGCTTGACGACATTGGCCGCGACGCGTGCCGGCGTACCCGTGACCATCGCAGCGTAAATGACCCAGATCGCCAGTGCCGAGAGGGTGAAGAAGAAGACCGAGAACCAATCGACGGCGGCACTGGTGCCGCGCTGCAGGGTGGGCAGCGCGAACGCGGCCAGCACCGCAAAACCGGGCAATCCGATCATCAGGGCGCGGTCGAAACCGCCGCCACCAATGCAGGCTAGCAGGGACACGACGGCCCAGGCCAGGGGCAGGGCGATGTGGCGTTTGTTCAGGTGCCGGCGCCAGCGCCACAGGGTCCACAGTGCCAGGAGCCACACTGGCCACAAGAACCAGAGCCACAAGCGCAGCAACTGCAGTCCCTGAGCAGGGGTAGTTTCGAGGTCGATGCGCCAGGCCCAGGTGCCAAGCGCCCAGGCGGCCAGCGCTGCCAACGCGGTCGAGGCCACCGCCCAGGGGGCAAAGCTGCGCCCCGCCTCGTAGGCCGACAGCGCCGTGATGACCGCGACGGCTGCGCCAAAAAGCACCGCCATCGTCGGCGCGCCGCTGGCCGCCAGCAAGGGCAGGGCGCCCAGCATCGCCAGCCGCGCGCGCCAGCCGCGAAACGGCGCGGCGGCACAAGCCCACAGCGCCAGCGCTGCCGCGAACAACTGCGCCAACTCGGGCGTCGTCTCATGGCCGAGTTGCAGCAAGCCCAGGCAGGCAATGAGGGCCAGCAAGGCGCCGTCGGCCATGGCGCGCGCGTAATCGACAGGTTCGGCCTCGCCACCGAAGGCGAAGGCCACTGGCTGGGCGGCTTCGGTACGCGCCAGTTGAAAGGTGGTGTACCAGGTCAATACCAGCACGCCCGCCAGCAGCAGGCCAAAAGGCACGCGTGCGGCCATCGGCGCGTCGATCCAGGGAGACAGCAGCCAGACGCTGGCGCCACCCAACCAATGGGGCAGCAGGGCGTTCTCGGGCGGCAAGCCGCCCAGGGTGGGCGCCCACCAAGGGGTGCGACCTTCCGCCATTGCCAGCATGTAGCCGAAGGCGCTCTGGTCGGCGCTGCGCCAGGGGTCACGTCCGAACAGGCCGGGCAGCACGTAGGCCGCGCAGAACAGCAGCAGTGCCAGGCGCGGCAGGCGTTGCACCGCGCGCTGCGTCACCAGGGCTGGGGAGGGTATCGAGTTCACAGCTTGATCATGCCGCGAGCCCAGCGAGCGGGGCAAAAGAAAGGGCAGCCGAGGCTGCCCTTGCTGTGCCCGTCACCCAGACGATCACTTCTTGGCGGTGAGATTGGCAAACTTGTTGCGGAACTTCTCGACGCGGCCACCGAGATTGTCGATGCTCTTTTGCGTGCCGGTATAAAACGGATGCGACTCGCTGGTGGTCTCGACCTTGAACAAGGGCAGCTCGCGGCCGTCCTCCATCTTGATCGATTCCTTGCTTTGTGCGCATGAACGCGTCACGAACTTGAACCCGTTGGACAGATCGACGAAACAGACGTCGCGATAGCCGGGGTGAATGCCTTCTTTCATGGGAAACCTCTCGCTGGTTGTGTGGGCAGCCACGCCTCGAATTTGGGCGCACTTTCCCGGGCGGAAAAGCGGATTATAGGTGGGCGTGCGGGTTAGCCGCCTCTGCGCATCATGTCGAAGAAGTCGATGTTGTTCTTGCTCGCCTTCATCTTGTCGAGGATGAACTCCATCGACTCGATCTCGTCCATCGGGTAGAGCAGTTTGCGCAGGATCCAGGTCTTTTGCAGGATTTCCGGTTTGAGCAGCAGTTCCTCGCGCCGCGTGCCGCTCTTGTTGAGCAGGATCGACGGGTAGACACGCTTCTCGGACATGCGGCGGTCGAGGTAGATCTCGCAATTGCCGGTGCCCTTGAACTCTTCGTAGATCACCTCGTCCATGCGCGAGCCGGTGTCGATCAGCGCGGTACCGATGATGGTCAGCGAGCCGCCTTCCTCGACGTTGCGCGCGGCGCCGAAAAAGCGCTTGGGCCGTTGCAGCGCGTTGGCGTCGACGCCGCCGGTGAGCACCTTGCCCGACGAGGGCAGCACGTTGTTGTAGGCGCGTGCCAAGCGGGTGATCGAGTCGAGCAGGATCACCACGTCCTTCTTCATCTCTACGAGCCGCTTGGCGCGCTCAATCACCATCTCGGCCACCTGCACGTGGCGCGCGGCGGGCTCGTCGAAGGTCGAACTGATGACCTCGCCGCGCACGGTGCGCTGCATCTCGGTCACTTCCTCGGGCCGCTCGTCGACGAGCAGCACGATCAGGTGCACCTCGGGGTAGTTGGCGACGATCGCATGCGCGAAGTGCTGCATCATCACCGTCTTGCCACTCTTGGGCTGCGACACGAGCAAGGCGCGCTGGCCTTTGCCCAGTGGCGCGATCAGGTCGATGATGCGGCTGGTGATGTTCTCTTCGCTCTTGATATCGCGCTCGAGCTTGAACTGCTCCTTGGGGAACAAGGGCGTCAGGTTCTCGAACATGATCTTGTGCTTGTTCTCCTCGGGCGTCAGTTCGTTCACGCGGTCGACCTTGACCAGCGCGAAGTAGCGCTCGCCGTCCTTGGGCACCCGCACCTCGCCTTCGATCATGTCGCCGGTATGCAGGTTGAATCGGCGGATCTGGCTGGGCGAAAGGTAGATGTCGTCGGTGCTCGCCATGTAGCTCGAGTCCAGCGAGCGAAGGAAGCCGAAGCCGTCGGGCAGCACCTCCAGCACACCGTCGCCGAACACCTGCTCGCCGGCCTTGGCGCGCTTCTTCATGATCGCGAACATCAACTCCTGCTTGCGCAGGCGGCTGACGTTCTCGATCTCGAGTTCCTCGCCCATCGTGATGAGCGCGGAAACGTGCAACGCTTTCAGTTCCGACAGATGCATGGGTGCAGACCCTTCCAGGGGTGACTTCGTGCGCCGCGTTCGCGTGCGCGTGACGTATGCCAGCGAGCCGCGCGTAGCCCGTGGACCGGGCGGCGCGACCCCTCAATGCGAAGCCCGTGAGCTCAAAAACCTGACGCGGGGGAGGGGAGCCGAACTCCACGCGGAACGCCCCGGCGTGATACCGAGTGCGCAGTCAATGCGTGGGGGCTAATTCGGGGCCGAAAGGGGCGCTTGGCGGCGCACCTCACCGGCGAATGGCGGGATTATAGATGGCCGTCGAGGAAGGCCGTCAACTGGGCTTTCGAGAGGGCGCCCACCTTGGTGGCGGCAAGCTGGCCATCCTTGAACAACATCAGTGTCGGAATGCCGCGGATACCGAACTTGGCCGGCACGTCGCGGTTCTCGTCCACGTTCATCTTCGCGATCTGTAGGCGCCCGTCATAGGCCTTGGACACATCGTCCAGGATCGGCGCGATCATCTTGCAAGGCCCGCACCACTCGGCCCAGTAGTCGACCAGCACCGGCTTGTCGGATTTCAGAACGTCGGTGTCGAACGACGCATCAGAAACATGTTTGATCAGTTCGCTGCTCATGGAGGTTCCTCGGGCACGCCGCGGGTTGGTGTCAATCCACACGGGGCACAATGATTCTGACACAAAGGCCGCAGTCACATCGGCCACGCCAGCTCTTCGTGCCGAATGCTCGCGCAGGTGTTCGGCCTTCCCGTTGCCCGCCTTGCCCGATGCCCATGAGCGCCCCCTTGCCCGAGTTTTCCACCGAACCGCGATCGATTGTCGACAGCCTTCGGCTCGACAGCTTGGCGCTGGACGCGGGGTTCTGGCCGGCGCTGGCCGAACAGAGCTTGCGCTGGCTCGACGGGGCGCAGTTGTCCCGCCGCGACGCGATCGTGTTGCTGCCGTTTGCCCAACTGCTTCCGCTGGCGCGCCGGGCCTTTGCCGCGCAGCGAGGCTGGCAGCCCCGCGTTGAAACCACGCTCACGCTGGCCGAGTCGCTCGGCCCGGCGCCCGCCGGTGGCGAGCTGGCGTTGCGGGCCGACCCGAGCACCAACCGGCTGAATGCCGCCAAGTTGCTGCGGCAACAAGCCTGGGGCCAAGGCTTGGCGCGGCGCGACCCGCGTGGCTTCGACCACGCCGCCGCGGCGCTCGCGGCGACGGCTCAGGCGTTCACGAACACCGAGCTTGCGCAGGCGCCCGGGCAGCGGCCTGAATTCTGGGCGCGTGCGCGTGCGCTGCTGGTGCCGGTGGCCGGGCCCGGGGGCTCGGAGCGCATGCTGGCGCGCATGGCGCTCGAGTGGGCTGCATCCAGCGACGCGCCCGCCACCGACCGGCTCTTTGCGTTGCGCCCGTCGGCCTGGGTCGTGGTGGAGGCCGGCGGCGAGGACCCGCTTTGCGCCGCGCTGGCGACTGCGGGTCACGCACCCGCATTGCAAGTCGCCACCGACGAACCGATGGAACAGCTCTTCGACACGCTGGCCACGACCCCGCCGCGGCGACTGCGGTGCGCCGACTTCGAGGACGAAGCGCAGAGCGCGGCTGCCGAGGTGATCGACGCGCTCAACGCCGGCCACATGCCGGTGGCGCTGGTGGCGCGGGACCGGCTGCTGGTGCGCCGCGTGCGCGCTTTGCTTGAGCGCGCGCGGATCGCAATTCGCGACGAGACGGGCTGGAGGCTGTCGACCACCCGCGCGGCGGCATGCGTGATGACCTGGCTGCGCGCCGCCGCCGTCACCGCCGGCCCGGATGCGCTGCTCGACGCGCTCAAGAGCCGGCATGGAGACACCCAAGGCCTGCGCCAGCTCGAAGCGCTTTGGCGTGGTGGCGCTGCCACCGGCGCCGCGTCCGCTGCGCCTGC
The DNA here is from genome assembly GCA_031403815.1 of Burkholderiales bacterium. GTDB lineage: Bacteria > Pseudomonadota > Gammaproteobacteria > Burkholderiales > Burkholderiaceae_C > CADEEN01. Next base: position 22,257 of record JANNGJ010000001.1, read on the forward strand.
GACCGCGACCGCGCAGACCCTGCTCGGAGCGATGCGCCACGTGCTCGCGCCGCTGGCGCAGGCCAGGCGCCAAACCTTGGCGGCCTGGCTCGAGGCGTTGCGGCTGGTGCTGCAATCCATCGATGCACTCGGGCCGAAACAAGGCGGCGAGCCGGCGCTCGGCGACGACCCGGCGTACCGGCGCCTGCTCGCTGCGCTGCGGCTGGGCGATGTTGCGCGGGACCAGGCCTGGGGCGCCGCGGCGCGGGACACCACGTTCGACCTGGTGGGCTTCACCGCCTGGGTCGACAGCGTGCTCGAAGCTGAAAGCTTCGTGCCCGCGGCCAACGATTCGGCGCAGGTCGTGATCACGCCTCTGGAGCGCACCTTGCTGCGCCCGTTCGGTGCGGTGGTCTTTCCGGGTACCGACCAGCGCCGCCTCGGCGCTGCGTTGGGCGCACACCCGCTGTTGCCCGAAGGCCTGCTGCACGAGTTGGGCCTGCCGAATGAGCAAGCGCGCCGCGAGCGCGAAACGCGCGCCTTCGCGCAGTTGCTGCGCCAGCCCCGCCTGAGCTTGCTGCGGCGTGAACACGACGGCGGCGAAACGCTGGGGCCGAGCGTGCTGGTCGAGCGGGCGATGCGGGCGCTGGAGCGGCGCGGGGTCATCGTCGCCGAGCCAAGGGCGGTTGCCGCGGCGACGCGCCGCATCGCGCCCACGCCCCTGTGGCGGCCGGCGCCGAACATCGCGAGCGACCTGCCCCCCTCGCTGAGTGCCAGTGCGGTGCAGGCGCTGCGCGATTGCCCCTACCGCTTTTTCGCCATCAGCGTGTTGCGCCTGCACGAAGCCGACGAGCTGGAGGCCGGCCTGGAGAAGCGCGACTACGGCACCTGGCTGCATGCGGTGCTGCACCGCTTTCACACCGAGCGCCGCGTGCCCGCGGGCCTGGAGGCCGAGGCCACCAGGCTGCTGCGTTGCGCCGACCAGCTTCAGGCCGAGATGAGACTGCCCGCCGACGAACTCCTGCCCTATCGGGCCGCGTTCGCGCCTTTCGTGCCGCGTTACCTGGCCTGGCTGAACCAACGCGATGCCCAGGGCTGGCGCTTCGAAGCCGGCGAGCTGCCAGCGAGTGCCGAGTACCCGCGTGGTGTGGCACTGCACGGCCGCATCGACCGTGTCGACGCCCGCGCCGGCATGCGCCAACTCATCGACTACAAGACCGAAGGTGTGCCGGGCCTGAGGGAGAAACTGCGACAGCCGCTGGAGGACACCCAACTCGCGGTCTATGCCGCGCTGGTGATGAAGGCGCCTGGGCAGCCAGCCGACGGCGGCTTGAGCGCCATGTACCTGGCGCTGGACTCGCGCGAAGAATCCTTCGATTTAGCAACCACCGACGTGGCGGCGAGCGCGCACGCGCTGGTCGACGGCCTTGCTGACGACCTCGCGCTGCTGAGCGCGGGAGCCGGCGCTGCCGCGCTCGGCGAGGGCAAGGTCTGCGATTTTTGCGCCGCGCGGGGCTTGTGCCGGCGCGACCACTGGAGCGCGCCTTGAGCGAGAACGCCTTGGGCCGGCGCGCGCCACCGGCCTACCGCATCGACGGCACGCAAACCACGCGCGAGGCGTTCTACGCCGCGGCCTGCGACCCGCGCCGCCATATCGTCGTCGAAGCCTGCGCCGGGGCGGGCAAGACCTGGATGCTGGTCTCGCGAATCCTGCGCGCGCTGCTCGACGGCGCCGAGCCGCAGCAGATCCTGGCGCTCACCTTCACCCGCAAAGCCGCCGGGGAAATGCGCGAACGGCTCGAACAATGGCTGCGTGAGTTCGCCACGATGAGCCCCGAGCAATGCTGCGAGCAGCTCGTGCTGCGTGGCGTCGACCGGCGCGGCGCCACGGCGCTGGCGCCCCGGCTGCAAGCGCTGCAATCGCGCCTGCATGAAACCGGCAGGGCGGTGGAGCTGCGCACCTTTCATGGTTGGTTCTCGCAACTGCTGCGCGCGGCACCGCTGGATTTGCTGGACACGATGGGCCTGCAACCGGGCTTCGAACTGGTCGAAGACCTGGAAGACCTCGGCCCTGCACTCTTTCGCCGCTTCCACGCCGCGGTGCTTGGTGAACCGGCCTGGGAGGCCGACTACCGCCAGCTCGCCGAACGCCATGGCCGCCACAAGCTGCGCCTGTGGCTCGAAACGGCCTGGGACAAGCGCATCGAGATTCAACTCGCCGACGGCGCCGGCGTGCTTTCGGGAACGGTCGAC
>JANNGJ010000002.1:0-10737 GCA_031403815.1 Burkholderiales bacterium
TCGGTGGTGCTGGCGCTGGGCGTGCAGCGCTTGGCCAAACACAACGCGATCGTGAAGAACTTGTCGTCCGTGGAGACCCTGGGATCGGCCTCCGTGATCTGCTCCGACAAGACCGGCACGCTGACGCGCTCGGAGATGACGATCGAGCGCGTGATGACGCTGTCGGGCGCCACGCAGGTCACGGGCGTGGGTTACGCGCCCGAGGGCCAGGTTGAGCATGAAGGCGGCAAGCTCGAAGCCGGACCGCTGCACGCCGAGCAGGTGGTGGTGCTCGGTGGCGGCAGTCTGGCCGGCAACGCCGATTTGCGCCAGGCGCCTGGCGGCGAGTGGGAGATCCACGGCGACCCGACCGAGGCTGCCTTCCTGGTGGCCGAGCGCAAGCTGGGGGTGAGTGAGCGGCGCCAGCAGCGCTTCGAGCGTGTCGCCGAAATACCCTTCACGTCGGAGCGCAAGATGATGTCGAGCATCGAGCGCGACCACGAGCAGGCCGATGCGCTGGTGCTCGTCACCAAGGGCGCGCCCGATGTGCTGCTGGCCCACTGCACGCGGGCCCGTGTGGGCATGGAGGTGGTGGGCCTGGACGATGCGCTGCGTGCGCGCATCCTGGCCGATGTCGATAGCCTCACCGACGCGGCGCTGCGCACCTTGGCCGTGGCCTATCGCCCGCTCGACGCGGGGGAGGACGCGCAGGGCTCCGACGCGATGGAGCGCGAGCTGATCTTCGTCGGCACCGTTGGCATCATCGACCCGCCCCGGCCAGAAGCAGCCCAGGCGATCAAGCAAGCGCGTGCCGCCGGCATCCGCGTCATCATGATCACCGGCGACCACCCGCGCACCGCCGCGCGCATCGCGGCCGACCTCGGCATCGTCGAAGCGGGGGCCACGGCACTCAGCGGCAGCGAGCTCGATGCACTCGACGAGGCAGCGTTCAAGGATGCTGTGCAAAAGACGTCGGTCTTCGCCCGCGTCGCGCCGGCCCACAAGCTGCGCATCGTCGCGGCCTTGCAGGCCGACGGGCAGATCGTGGCCATGACCGGCGACGGCGTCAACGACGCGCCGGCACTGAAGGCGGCCGACATCGGCGTGGCCATGGGCATCACCGGCACCGAAGTCACCAAGGAAGCGGCCAAGATGATCCTGGCCGACGACAACTTCGCCACCATCGTGCAGGCCGTGCGCGAGGGCCGCGGCATCTTCGACAACATCCGCAAGTTCCTGCGCTACCTGCTGTCGTCGAACATGGGCGAGGTGCTGACGGTCTTCCTGGGCGTCGTCGGCGCGGGAGTGCTCGGCCTGGCCGCTGGCGGCGATGCGGCAGGCCACGCCGTCGTGCTGCCGCTGCTGGCGACACAGATCCTGTGGATCAACCTGGTCACCGATTCTGGCCCGGCCCTGGCGATGGGTGTCGATCCGGCCACCGGCGACGTGATGGCACGCCCGCCGCGGCGCCGCGACGAGCGCGTGATCGACGGTCGGATGTGGTCGGGCGTGATCCAGACCGGCGCCGTGATGGCCCTGGCCACCCTGCTGACCATCGACCTCTATCTGCCCGGCGGCCTGATCGAGGGCACCCAGAGCCTCGACAACGCGCGTACGGCAGGTTTCACGGTCCTGGTGCTGGCGCAGTTGTTCAACTGCTTCAATGCGCGCTCCGACCGCCGCAGCGCGTTTGTGCACCTGTTCGTCAACCGCTGGTTGTGGGGCTCGATCGCGCTGGCCGTTCTGCTGCAAGTGGCCGTTGTGCACCTGGCCTTCCTGAACCTCGCCTTCGGCACCGTGCCGCTGAGCCTCGAGCAATGGGCGCTGTGCGCGGCGATGGCCAGCGTGGTGCTCTGGACTAGCGAGCTGCGCAAGCTGGCCGTGCGCGCCTGGGAGGCGCGTTGATGGGGCCGATGGGCTTGGCGCTGCTGTTCGACCTGGCCAAGCTGGCCTTCTTCATCACCGGCGCGTACCTCGTGGTGCGGGCCAGCGCGCGGCGCTGGCGGCCGGAGTGGGCGCTGCATCTGGCGCGCCGCCGCCTGGCCGTGCTGGGCCTGCTGACGCTGGCGATGAGCGCCATCAAGGTCATCGAAGACGTTGTCGCCCAGGAATCCGGGCCGATCGATGGCGCGATCCTGTGGTTCGTGCGCGAGCACGTGCCGGCGGCGCTGCGCAGCTTCTTCGCGGCCGTTACGCTCAGCGGCTCAGCGGCTTTTCTGTTGCCGGCCAGCGTGGCGGCGGTACTGGCGCTGCTGATTGCGCAGTGCCGCTTTGAGGCCCGGTTGCTCGGCGCCTCGATGCTCACCGCGCCGCTGCTGGTCTATCTGCTCAAGAGCGTGGTCGGCCGCGAGCGCCCGCTGCTGTGGGAGACACAAACCTACTGGGGTTCGAGCTTTCCGAGCGGCCACACCCTTGGCACGGCGGCCTTTGCCACCGCCGCAGCCCTGTGCCTGGCGCGCATCTGGCCGCGCAGTGCCTCGCTGGCAACGGCCGTGGCCATCCTGTGGGGGGGACTGGTGGCTTTGTCGCGCCTGGTGCTCGGCGTGCATTGGCCCTCGGATGTGCTGGCCGCGCTGTGCCTCGGCGTGTTCATTCCGCTCGCCTTCAGCGTGGTGTTCGACCGGGCGGTGGCCGGCCCGCACTGAGTCTGTGTGCGCCAACGCACAGATGCCGCGGTCCGATCGGGCCACGATGCGGCATGAAGAACTCACCCTACCGCTGGGCCCGCTGGGCCCTCATGCTGACGCTGGCCGTCGGTGCCGTCGCCATCCGCGCCGAAACCCAGGTCAGCATCGGCATCTCCGTGCCGGGCGTGAGCATCGGCATCAACACGCCGCAGTACCCGCAACTCGTTCGAGTGCCCAATTACCCCGTGTATTACGCGCCGGGGTCGCAGAACAACTACTTCTTCTACGACGGCCTGTATTGGGTCTATCAGCAAGACAACTGGTACTCGAGCAGTTGGTATGACGGGCCCTGGTACGCGGTCGGCCCGCAATACGTGCCGCTGTATGTGCTGCGTGTCCCGGTGCGCTACTACCGTAACCCGCCGCCTTACTTCGGCGGCTGGCAGCGCGATGCGCCGCCGCGCTGGGGCGAGCATTGGGGCAACGATTGGCAGCGCCAGCGCAGCGGCTGGGATCGGTGGAACCGCAACGCGGCGCCGGCTCCTGCGCCGCTGCCGCGCTACCAACGCGAGTACTCTGGCGAGCGCTACCCGCGCGTCGAGAAACAACGCGAGATTCAGGGTCGCAGCTACCGCTATCAGCCGCGCGACGCCGAAGTGCGGCAACGCTACCAGCAGCAGGCGGTGCCGGCCCAGCCAGGGCGACCGCCCTTGCAGGACGCAAGGCCGCCGCAGCAGCAGCAGCAGGGCGCGCAGCCGCGTGAGTCGCGGCCACGACAGGCGCAAGGCCAGGGCCAAGGGCAGGGCGATCGCGACAGCGACGGCAAGGCCAAGGGCCGGGACAAGGACCGCGACGACAAAGATGCGCCCGGCCAGCAGCGCAAGCCGTAGCTGCGCCTCGAGCCTCTTCGCCATCAGGAGCCGACATGGTCATCGCCACGAGCGCCTATCCCCGCCCTCCGACGCAGCGCGCCGGGAGCGCTGCGCAAGACAGCGCCAAGCTGCTGTTGCGCCTGACCCTGGGCCTGCTGATGCTGTTGCACGGCATCGGCAAGGTCACCGGCGGCATCGATCCGATCATGGGCATGGTCGCCAAGGCAGGCTTGCCCGCGGCCCTGGGCTACGGCGTCTATGTCGGCGAGGTGCTGGCGCCGCTGCTGCTGATCGTCGGTGCGTGGACGCGCGCCGCGGCCATCGTGATCGCCTTCAATATGGTCGTGGCCTTGGCCCTGGCCCACGCGAGCCAGTTGGCGCTGCTCACGCCCAATGGTGGCTGGGCCCTCGAGTTGCAAGGCTTCTACCTGGCCGTGGCCATCGCCATCGCGCTGCTCGGTGCCGGGCGCTACAGCGCGGGGGGTGTCGATGGGCGCTGGAACTGAGCGCTACTCCTGAGTGTCGCGAGCTCAGTCGCCCGCAACCAACCCGAACTCGCGCAGCAGCACGCCGATCTGGTTCTTGTCGAGCATGTTCATCAATAGAACTCGTCGAGCACGCTGGCGCGGTCGATCTCCAGCGACGGGATCGAGCGGGACAGGTCCCACGGGCGCTCGAAGTGATCTTCCGTTTCGCGCCCACCGCGGACCACAAAGCCTCTTGCCGGCTCCTTGATGCCGTGCAGCGCGCCACCAGGCAACAACTGCTGCTCCAGCAAGGTGATCCGCTGCCCCGGCATCTGGCCGTCGCGGCGCGCCCGCGAGTGCCGCTGTCGGTGCAGTAGCGCACAGACGCCAGCATCCACATGGCTTGTGATGGGGCCATGCCGCAACGACCCCGAGGAAGCTCATGTCACATACCCGTTTGCCGTACCAGCTTTGGTGCAGCCTGGCCCTGCTGCTGGTGCCGGCCGTGAGCCAAGCCATCGAGGAGCCTGCCTACGAGGTGGTGCAAAAGCTCGGCGACAACGTCGAGATCAGGCGCTATGCAGCCTATGTGGTGGCCGAGGTGCTGATCGCCGGAGCGCCGGACGAAGCCGGCAACCAGGCCTTCCCGATCCTGGCCGGCTACATCTTCGGCAAGAACAAGGGCGAGCGCAAGTTCGCGATGACCGCGCCGGTGACGCAGACCAGCGCGCCCACGAAGTTCGCGATGACGGCGCCGGTGACGCAGAGTGCGGCCGACGGCGGCACCCTGGTGCGCTTCGTCCTGCCCAAGGGCGTCACCTTGAGCACGGCGCCCGAGCCGACCGACGAGCGCGTGAAGTTGCGCGAGGTGGCAGGTCACACGCTGGCGGCGATCCGCTACTCGGGCTTCTGGTCACAGGCCAATGATGCCGAGCAGTTTGAGCAGCTCACGGCCGCACTGCGCACCGCCAAGCTCACCTGGGCCGGTGAGCCGGTGGTGGCGCGCTTCAACGGGCCCTGGACGCCCTGGTTCCTGCGCCGCAACGAGCTCTGGTTGAAGCTGCCATAGGCAGCGCCCTTGCGGCATTGACCGTGATGCCCTGCAAGCTGTGCGCCATTGAATGCCCGCGCGCACAGCACGAGGCCCGGCTCATGACGCCAGGGCGGGGTAGTCGGTGTAGCCCTTCGCGCCGGGCACGTAGAAGGTTGCCTCCTCGGGGGCGTTGAGCGGCGCGTCTTTGCGCAGGCGTGCCACCAGGTCCGGGTTGGCCAGGAACGGGCGGCCGAAAGCGATCAGGTCGCCGCGTTTGTCCTGCAAGGCCTGTTCGGCGCTGGCGTGGTCGAAACCTCCGGAGAGGATGAACAGGCCGTCGAATTGCGCGCGCAGTTCGAGCTTGAAGTCGGCAGGCAGCGGCGGCGCCCCCATCGCGGAGTGATCGACCAGGTGGATGTAGAGCAGGCCCAGCTCGGAGAGCGACTCTGCCAGCGCCAGGTACTGCGCCTGCACGTCGGGAAACTCGCCGGTGCCGTTGAACACACCGTAGGGCGAGAGGCGAATGCCGACCCGGTTGCGGCCGATGGCCGATGCCGCCGCGCGCGCGACTTCCAGCGCCAGGCGGTTGCGGCCTTCGATGTTGCCGCCGTAACCATCGGTACGCAGGTTGACCAGCGGGTTGAGGAACTGCTCGATCAGGTAGCCGTTGGCGCCGTGCAGCTCGACACCGTCGAAGCCTGCATCCAGCGCCAGCTTGGCGGCGGTCGCGTACTCCTGCACGGCGTGGGCGATGTCGTAACCGGTCATCGCTCGCGGCGCGCTGTGCGGCTGCATGCCCAGCGTGTCGGTGAACATCTCGCCCGGGCAGGCCGCGTTGCCGGGGCCTATCACCTCGGCACCGTAAGGCAAGTTGGCGACATGCGCGACGCGGCCACAGTGCATCAGCTGCACGAAGATCTTGCCGCCCCGGTCATGGACCGCCGTTGTCGTGGCGCGCCAGGCGTCAACCTGGGCGGTGTCGAACAGCCCGGGAATGCGCGGGTAGCCCAGTCCGTCGGGGCTGGGTGAGGTGCCTTCGGTGATGATCAGACCGGCGCTCGCGCGTTGGCCGTAGTAAGTCGCCATCAGCGCGTTCGGCGTGTGTGCCGGCGTCGCGCGGCTGCGCGTCAGGGGCGCCATCACCATGCGATTGGTGAGTTGCAGCGAGCGGGCAGTGAATGGGTCGAAGAGCATCGGGTGGCCTCCATGTGAGCTTGGCCCGCGCGGTCTGCACGGCCATCAGCGTGCACTGTGCGCGTCGGGAGTCACCAGGTCTGTGGGGTGGCGCACCCCTATCGCCAGGCATTGACAGTCCTGCGACGCGTGGGTGCGCCAGCGCACAGACCCACCACCCGTGCGTGGCTACAAGGGTGCGGCACTCACCCGACACCCAGGCAAGCATGATGATCTCCGCCCGGCCAGACCACTTGCGCTGCACTGTGAGAGAGGCGTGACCGACGGTGTCGTCGCACCAAGCTCCAAGAATGGAGCAGGTGAAACACCGGCCGTGAAGTCGCCGACGGAAGAGCCGCTGGCAACCGAACCCCCCCAGCCCGCGCAGCCCGTCAAGCCTGCGATCCCGCCAGCCAAGCCCGGTGAACCGGCGCCCGCAGCGCCCGCACCCGATGAAAACGAAGCCCCCCCGCGCAGCCTGCGCCGTTGGCTGCTGATCGGCCTGGGCATTGCGCTGGTGCTGGTCGCCGCGCTCTACTTGCTGCGCAACGTGCTACTGGGCACACCGACGCCGGTCTATACCGCGACCCAGGCTGAGCTGGTGCAAACCGTGGTGGCCAGCGGCCGGGTGGTCTCGCCACAGCGGGTCACGGTCGCGCTGCAAGGCTCGGGGCGGGTGCTGCGCGTGGCGGTGAGTGAGGGCCAAGCCGTGGAGCGCGGGCAACTGCTGATCGAGCTGGACAACAGCGACGCCCGTGCGAGCCTGGCCCAGGCCAGCGCCGCCGTCGCCCAAGCCCAGGCCCGCGTGCGGCAGGTCCGCGAGCTGAGCCAGCCGCTGGCCACACAAGGGCTGGCACAAGCCCAGGCCACGGCGCTGCAAACGCGCAAGGTGCTGGCGCGCGACCGCGACCTGGTGGCGCAAGGCTTTATCAGCCAGGCCGTGCTCGACGAAGCGCAGCGCGCGGCCGACGTGGCCAGCAGCCAGGTGGCCAGCGCCCAGGCGCAAGCGCAAACCAACACCCCCGGCGGCAGCGACGCCGCGTTGGCCCAGGCCGCGCTGGCCCAGGCGTTGGCGGGGCAGCAACTGGCCAGCGTCAAGCTCGCGCAGGGGCAGGTGCTGGCGCCCAGCAGCGGCGTGCTGATCTCGCGTGACGTGGAGGTGGGTGACATCGTGCAACCCGGCAAGGCGCTGATGGTGCTGGCCGCTGCCGGGCAGACCCAGGTGTTGGTGCAGATCGACGAGAAGAACCTGTCGAAAATCGCGCTGGGCCAGAAGGCCCTGGGCTCGGCAGATGCGTTCGCCAGCCAGCGTTTCGATGCGGTGGTGGCCTTCATCAATCCTGGCGTGGACGCCACACGCGGCTCAGTGGAAGTCAAACTGGCGGTGACCCAGCCGCCTGCGTATCTGCGCCAGGACATGACGGTCTCGATCGACATCGAAACCGCCCGGCGCACGGCCGCTGTGGTGCTGCCCACCACCACCCTGGAAGACGCCTCGACCGACAAACCCTGGGTGCTGGTGGTGCGCGAGAACCGCGCCGTCAAGCAGTTCGTCACGCTGGGCCTGCGCGGGGACACAAAGGTGGAGGTGCTCAGTGGCATCGCTGCGGGTGAAGGCGTGGTGCCGGTGTCCAAGACGGGCGTGAAAGCCGGTCAGCGCGTGCGCGCCACCGTGACCGCTGTGCCACCACCACGGGAGCAAGCCTCTGCCACGGCGGGGCCGCCGATACGGTGAAGCCATGAATCCGCTGTTGCCCTTCGAGTGGGTCCTGGCCACCCGGTTCTTGCGCGAGGGCCTGCTGCAGACCTTGTTCATCATCGCTGGCGTGGCCCTGGGCGTGTCGGTCATCGTGTTCATGTCGGCGCTGCTGACGGGCTTGCAGGGCAGCATCTTCAAGACGCTGTTGGACTTTCAAGCGCAGATCGTCATCAAGTCGCCCGACGAAGCACCGCGCAGCTTGCGCCAAGAACCGGGCGTTGAATTTGCCACGCGGGTGCAGCCGCGCGCCCAGCGCCCGCGCTCGCTCGACCAGTGGCAAAAAGTGCGCGACACCACGCTGGCCATCCCTGGCGTGTTGGTGGTCGCCCCGGTGATCGAGGACGCGGCCTTCATCGTCCGTGGCGACGCCAACATCGGTGTCGGCGTGCGCGGCATCGAGCCCGAAAGCTATCTGCGGCTGATTGCGTTGAAGGAAAAGATCATCGCTGGCAGCGCCGAGCTGAGCAGCACCGACGTGCTGATCGGCAGCGACCTGGCCAAGGACCTGGGCCTGACCGTCGGCGACAAGCTGACCCTGAAAGCGGCCGAGGGCGCGTCCGTCGTGCTGTTCGTGGCGGGCATCTTCGACTTTGGCAACCAGGGCCAGAACAAGGGCGCCGTGTATGTGGCGCTGCGCACTGCGCAAAGCCTGCTTGCGTTGCCAGGCGGCGTCACCCGCTTGTGGGTCAAAGTGGCGGCGCCGTTCGACGCTGAAGCCATGGCGCAGCAAATTGCCGCCCAGCCGGGCATCGATGTGGAAAGCTGGATCGAGACCAATGCCGAGTTTTTCAAGGCGCTGTCGGGCCAGACGCTGAGCTTTTTCATGATTCGCCTGTTCGTGGGCTTGACGGCGGCGCTGGGCATAGCCAGCGTGCTGGTGGTGTCTGTCGTGCAGAAGTCCAAGGAGATCGGCATCCTGCGGGCTACCGGCACCACGCGCCGCCAGATCCTGGGTGTGTTCCTGCTGCAAGGCGCGATTCTCGGTTTGCTGGGCTCAATGCTGGGTTCACTGATGGGCTGGGGCTTCCTGATCGCCTGGCGCGGCTTTGCCGTCAACGATGAAGGGGTGCCGTTCTTCACGCTCGAAGCCGGGCCGGTTCTGTACCTGGTCGTCGCCCTGGGCGCCACCGCGGTGGGTGTGCTGTCGGCGCTTTTCCCCGCCCAGCGTGCCGCCCGCCTGGACCCCGCGGTGGCCATCCGTGGGTGAAGTGGCATCCCCGCCTGCCGGTGAGCCCACCCTGCGGCTGGAGGGCATTCACAAGTCTTACGGCACGGGCACGGCGCACGAAACCGAGGTCTTGCACGGCATCGACTTGAACTTGGCACGCGGTGAGTTCGCCGCCTTGATCGGCCCCTCGGGCTCGGGCAAGAGCACCCTGCTCAACATCATCGGCCTGCTCGACAAACCCAGCACCGGCAAGGTCTTCCTGACCGGGCAGGAAGCGCAAACCCTGGCTGACAAGGCCTTGACGCAGTTGCGCGCCCAGGCGATCGGCTTTGTGTTTCAGTTCCACAACCTGCTGCCTGCGTTCACCGCCGTGGAGAACGTCATGCTGCCGCTGCTGGCGGCCCGCGGCAGGCCCGATGCGGCGATGCGCACGTGGGCTGAGGAGTTGATCGACAAGGTGGGTTTGAAGCCCTGGGGTCACCACCTGGCCAACGACCTGTCGGGCGGCCAGCAGCAGCGCGTGGCGATTGCCCGCGCCCTGGTGATGAAGCCCGCACTGGTGCTGGCCGACGAGCCCACCGGCAACCTGGATACGCAATCGGCCAATAGCGTGTTCGACCTGCTGCGCGAAGTCAGCAGCGGCGGCACCACCTTCCTGATCGTCACCCACGACCCGCGCCTGGCCGCCCGCTGCGACCGTTTGATCGAGATGGTGGATGGGCGTATTCAGAGCGACAAGGCCACAGTGGCGGTGCGGCCGGGGGACGACGGAAAGCCAGCGGGGTCCTCGCCCAGCCCATGAGTGCGTTGGAGCGAATCTACTCGCCGGGGACGACGCGTCCGGGAGGGCTTGCAGGGCCATCGAAGGCGCTGCCAAGCACCCGGTTGATCTGCACGATGTCGAGACTGGCGAACACCGTGTTGTGCCGATCGGTCAGCGGCCCGCCGCCCGGGATGACCTGGCCCGCCGCGTCATAGCCGATGGCCTTGAACTTCCACACGCCGCGGATCCACTTCAAGTTGCCGACATGCTGACCCATCGCGTCGAGCACCCGACAGGCGCCGTCGTCGACCTGGCCGACAGACCATGACGTCATGGTTCGGGCCCGTTCAAAACAAGACCCGGCTGCGCGAGGCCCGGCACGTTGTGATGCCCGCCCGCTCGCGCCTGTTCGCGCCTGTTCGTCGACACGGTTTCGATGTTGTAGTCCAGGACTGTCCGCTGCGCACGAGTGTAGGTCTGTGTCTGGTTCTTGCGTCGCAACGAGCTCTGGTTGCAGTTGCCCTGAGACGTCTCTGTGCGCTAACGAACCGTCAAGTCATTCGATCATGAAGATGATGCGCGTGACGGTCTGGCGGCATCGACCGTGGCTCTCAATCAACCCGACCAACCAAGGAGTTTCACCATGAGTCATAACCTGGACCAAAACGCCCAAGATTGCATCGACACCTGCAACGTCTGCGCCACTGCGTGCGGCAACTGTTTCTCGCACATGGTGGGAAAGGAAAGCGTCAATTCCTGTCCGGCCTGCTGCATTGAATGCGCAGCGATCTGCCGCTTGTGCGCTGACGCGACCGCGCGCAACAGCCCCTTTGCCAAACAGCTCTGCACGCTGTGCGCGGACATTTGCGACTGGTGCGCAAAAGAGTGTGGTGCAC
>JANNGJ010000003.1:0-9100 GCA_031403815.1 Burkholderiales bacterium
ACGCCCTGGCCCATCTCGGTGCCGCCGTGGTTCACCAGCACCGATCCGTCCGTGTACACATGCACCAGCGCGCCGGCCTGGTTGAAGTGGTTGACGTTGAAGGAGATGCCGAACTTGACAGGGGTGAAGGCGATGCCGCGCTTGAGCACCGGGCTGGCGGCGTTGAAAGCGGCGATCTCGGCGCGGCGCTCGCGGTAGCGGCTGCTCTGCACCAACTGCTCGGTCAGTGGTTCGAGGATGTTGTCTTCCACCGTCTGCAGGTAAGGCGTGATGTTGTTGGCCGTGACGCCGTAGTAATTGGCACGCCGCACATCGAGCGGGTCTTTGCCGAGCTTGCGCGCAATGCTGTCGAGGATGAACTCGATGGCAATCGCACCCTGCGGCCCGCCGAAGCCGCGGAAGGCCGTGTTGCTCTGCGTGTTGGTGCGCGCACAGTAGCCGTGCATCGACACATTCGGGAGCCAGTAGGCGTTGTCGAAGTGGCAGATCGCGCGCGTCATCACCGGCGGGCTCAGGTCGGCGCTGAAACCGGCGTTGGCGATCAGGTCGATCTCGGCGCCGAGCACGCGGCCCTGCTCGTCGAAGCCGACTTCGTAGTCGAACTCGAAGCCGTGGCGGCGACCGGTGATCATGAAATCATCGTCGCGGTCCAGGCGCAGCTTGACCGGGCGGTTCAATTTTTTCGCGGCCAGTGCAGCCACGCACGCAAACAGCGCCGACTGCGATTCCTTGCCACCGAAGCCGCCCCCCATGCGCCGGCATTGCACTTGCACCTGGTTCGCATGCAGTTCGAGCGCGTGCGCCACCAGGTGCTGCATTTCGCTCGGGTGCTGGGTGGAGCAATGCACCAGCAGGCCGTCGTCTTCGAGCGGAATGGCGTAGCTGATCTGGCCTTCGAGGTAGAACTGCTCCTGGCCGCCGATGGACAGACTGTCTTTGAAGCGGTGCGGAGCGCTGGCCAGGGCCGCCGCCGCATCCCCGCGTGCCAGGTGCGTCGGTGGCACCACATAGGCCTTGGCTGCGTGCGCGTCGCGCGCCGTCAGCAGGGGAGGCAGCGGCTCGATCGTCACGAACTCTTTGGCCCGCGCAGCAATGCGGCGCGCGACGCGGCGGTCCGTGGCAATCACCGCAAAGATCGGCTGCCCGAGGTAGTGGACCGCATCTTTCGCGAGGATCGGGTCGTCGCCCTTGACGATGGGCGCGCAGTCATTGGTGCCGGGGATGTCGGCGGCGGTGAACACTGCTGTCACACCCGGCAGGGCGCGCAGGCGCGCCACGTCGATGCGCGCCAGCCGCCCATGCGCCACGGGCGAGAGGCCCAGCGCGACGCGCAAGGTGCCGGCCAACTCCGTGATGTCGTCGATGTAGGTCGCCTCTCCCGCCACATGCAGGTGGGCGGACTCGTGCGGCCGGTCGACGCCGACGCTTGCTGCCGCGGGCTCGGCAAGCTTGTTCACGCGCTCGGCCCCCCATCCGTTCGGGCTGAGCCTGTCGAAGCCCCCGCGAACGCTTCGACAGGCTCAGCGCGAACGGGGTCAGGTGGGAGGCGCGCAAACACGCTCACCTGCGCGCCCGACAGCGGCGCCTCGCGCCGCGTCTCGAGCCAGAAGCGGCGCAGCAGGTTGCCGGCTGCGCGTTGGCGGTAGGCGGCGCTGGCGCGCAGGTCTGTCAGCGGTGTGAAATCGCTGGTCAGCGCCGCGGCGGCGGCCTCGGCCGTGGCCTCGTTCCACAACCGGCCGCGCACGGCGGCCTCGGCGTTCGCCGCGCGCCGCACAGTGGCCGCCATGCCACCAAAGGCAAAGCGGGCTTCGCGCACCGTGTCGCCGTCGAGCGTGATGGCCAGGCCAGCGGCCAGGGCTGAGATGTCGCAATCAAAACGCTTGGACAACTTGTAGGCGCGCAGCGCCGTGTGCGCGGGCGGCGGCACTTCGATGGCCTGGATGAACTCGCCGGCCTGCAACGCGTTCGTCATGTAGTCGAGGTAGAAGGCTTCGAGCGGCAGGCGGCGCTGGGTTGCGCCGTGGCGCAGCAGCAGCGTGGCATTCAGCGCCATCAGCAAGGGCGCGCTGTCGCCTATCGGCGAGCCATTGGCGACGTTGCCACCCATGGTGCCGGCGTTGCGCACCGGCAGCGACGAGAAGCGCAGCCACATCTCGTTCAGTTCGGGGTGGCGCTCGGCCAACGCGCTCCAGGCGTCTTCGAGCGAGGCGGCAGCGCCGATGCTCAACACGCCATCAGTGCGCTGCTCGATGCGCGCCAGCCCGGCCGCTTCGCCGAGGTAGATCAAATCGGGCAAGGGCTTGAATTGCTTGGTCACCCACAGGCCGATGTCCGTGGAGCCGGCCAGCAGGCGCGCTTCGGGCCGTGCTGCGCGTAACTCGGCCAGGGCATCGATGCTGCGCGGCGCCGCAAAGCGCGCGCCCTGGGCGTCGCTGTAGGTCAATGGCGCGTCAGCGGCCAGGGCGCGCAAGGCCGCCGCCAGCGGCGCCGTGTCCAGCCGCACGGGAGGCAAGGCGAACATGCGCTCGCCGGCATCGAGGATGGGCCGGTAGCCGGTGCAGCGGCAAAGGTTGCCAGAGAGCTCGTCGGCCAGTTGCTGGCGCGTGGCCTGGGTGCCGGCCTCGGCATGGCGCTCGTAGCAACTGGCCAAGGACATGACAAAGCCGGGGGTGCAGAAGCCGCATTGCGAGCCGTGGCACTCCAGCATGGCCTGCTGGGCCGGGTGCAGGGCGATGCTTTGGGCCCGAGCCATGGGCTTCAAGTCTTCCACCGTCAGCAAGGCCTTGCCGTCCAGCGTGGGCAGAAACTGGATGCAAGCGTTGACGGTGCGCAGGCTCAGCTCGCCCACCCGCGTGGCGAGCGCCGACGCGGTGCCCACGGCGTCGGCCTTGCTCGCCAGCTCAGCGACGATCACGGTGCAGGCGCCGCAATCCCCCTCGGCGCAGCCCTCCTTGGTGCCGCTGCAATGCGCGTCTTCGCGCAGCCAGTCGAGCACGCTGTGGGTGGTGGCGGCGCCCCGCACTTCGACCACCTGGCCACGGTGGAAGAAGCGAATCGGGCGCTCGGCCGGGCCCGGCGGTGTGGTGGCGGTGTGGACTACTGACATACCCGAACGATACGCCGCAGCGCCGGCATGTCTATACGATATCGCCCATGCAGCGTATGCGCAAGCCCGTATGACCGAGCGCCTTCTTTTCGACAAGATCGAGCTTCACCTCGTCAGGGTTCTGCACACCGTGATCACCGAACGCAGCGTCTCGCGCGCCGCCTTGAAGCTGGCCAGCACGCAGCCCACCGTCAGCGCCCAGTTGAAGCGCCTGCGCGCCCTGACGGGAGACGCCTTGATGGTGCGCAGCGGCCCCGACATGGTGCCTACCGAGGCGGCATTGCAGCTGGTGGAGCCGGCGGCCGAGTTGCTGCGCCAGGCCGATGTGCTGTTTGGTGCGCGCCAGGCCAACCGCGGCTTCGATCCGGTGCACAGCCAGACCACCCTGCGCATCGCAGCCAGCGATTTCCTTGACCCCCTGTTTCTGCCCGAATTGGTAGCGCGTGTGCGCCAGCAAGCGCCCAACGTGTGCGTCGAGCTGTTGCCCCTGACGGCGGCCTTTGACTACCGACGCAGCCTGGCGCGCGGCGAGGTCGATCTGGTGATTGGCAATTGGCTGCAGCCGCCGGCCGAGATGCACCTGGCGCGCCTGTTCAGCGACGAGATCGTCTGCCTGGTGAATGAAGACCACATCGCTGTGCGCAACCCGCGCGGCTGGACGGAAGCGCGTTACCTCGGCGCCGAGCATGTGGCGCCGACGCCGATGCACGAGGGCGCGCGCGGTGTCATCGACGAGCACCTGGCCGGCCTGGGCCTGGCGCGCAACATCGCCGTGCGCAGCCCGCACTTCGGCCTGATACCGCTGATGCTGGCGCAGACCCAACTGGTGCTGACCACGGGGCGCCTGTTCTGCAGCCGCTATGTCGATCCACTGCCGGTGCGCATCGTCAAGTGCCCCATCGCCTTCCCGCCCCTGAGCTACTACCAGCTCTGGCATGACGTGACGCACGCCAGCGCCCGCGGCAAGTGGCTGCGTGAGCAGGTGCGCGAAGTCACGCGCACCTTGGCCAGCCATGCGCTGCCGGCGCGGCGCGGCGGGAGGGCGGCATGACAGCGGCAGCCGAGCGCCGCTTTGCGCTGCGCGCCGATCTGCTCGACTTCACGGCCGACCCGGGCTGGGGCGTGCCCAGCGACAGCTCTCCGGGCCTGCGTTGGCGGCCCGACCACTGGTTGCTGGTGGACGCCGGCCGCATTGCCGGCGCGCAGCCCGAAGCGCCCGACGCGTCCTGGCCCCAGCACGATCACCGCGGCCAGTTGCTGATGCCGGGCTTCATCGACAGCCATGTGCACATGCCGCAGCTGGAGGTGATTGCCAGCTACGGCACCGAGTTGCTGCACTGGCTCGAGACCTACACCTTCCCGGCCGAGTTGCGCTATGCCGACCCGGCCGTGTGCACCCTCGGCTCGAGCCGTTTCCTCGACGCACTGCTGGCCCACGGAACGACGGCGGCGGTGATCTTCCCCACCGTGCACAAGGCCTCGGCCGAAGCCGTGTTCGCTGGCGCCGAGCAGCGCGGCATGCGCGTGATCACCGGCAAGTGCTTGATGGACCGCAACGCCCCGGCGGGCCTGACCGACACCGTGGCCAGCGCCGAGCGCGACAGCATCGAACTCGTCGAACGCTGGCACGGCCGCTCGCGCGGCGCGTATGCCCACACCGTGCGCTTTGCGCCCACCAGCAGCGAGGCCCAACTGGCCCTGGCCGGCCGCCTGCTTGCCGCCTACCCGGGCACCTACCTGCAGACCCATGTGGCTGAGAACCAGGACGAATTGCGCTGGGTGGCCGAGCTGTTCCCGCAGGCACGCAGCTACCTCGATGTCTATGCACGCCACGGCCTGCTCGGGCCGCGCAGCATCCTGGCCCACGGTATCTGGCTCGATGCCGCCGACTGCGCCCTGCTCGGCCGCGCCGGCGCGCAGATTGCGCATTCGCCCTCCTCCAACCTCTTCCTGGGCAGCGGCCTGATGGACTGGCGCGGCCTGGAAGACAGCGGCGTGGCGGTCTCGCTGGCCAGCGACGTGGGCGGCGGCACCAGCCTGTCGATGTTGCGCACCATGGCCGACGCCTACAAGGTGCAGGCACTGCGCGGCCAGCGCTTGTCAGCCTGGAAATCCCTCTACACCGCCAGCCGCGGCGCGGCGCTGGCCCTCGGCCTCGAGACCGAGATCGGCTCTTTCGATGTGGGCTGCGTGGCCGACCTGGCGCTCTGGCGCTACGCCGTCGGGCCGGTGGCCGAAGTGCGCGACGCCGCGGCATCGTCCTTGCATGAGCGCCTGTTTGCCTTGTTGACCCTGGGCGATGAACGCAACCTGGTGTCGACCCATGTGGCCGGGACCTGCGTGTACCGCGCACCCTGAGCGCCGCCTGACCTTTAGGAGCCCCGATGACTGCGCCCCGACTCGAGCTGAGTGACATCAGCAAGCAGTACCCCGCGGTGAAAGCCAACGACCAGGTCAGCCTCTCGGTGCAGCCCGGCGAGATCCACGCCCTGCTGGGCGAGAACGGGGCCGGAAAATCGACGCTAATGAAGATCGTGTTCGGCGCCGTGCAGCCCGACAGCGGCCAGATCCAGGTCGACGGCAAAACGGTGCAGATCCGCAACCCGCACGAAGCCAAGGCGCATGGCATCGCCATGGTGTTCCAGCACTTCAGCCTGTTCGACACGCTCACCGCGGCCGAGAACGTCTGGCTCGGTTTGGACACCGGCGAAACCCTGGCCGAAGTGACGGCGCGCATGAAGCAAAAAGCCGGCGACTACGGCCTGCAGGTGGATGCCTCGCGGCCGGTGCACAGCCTCTCGGTGGGTGAGTGCCAGCGTGTCGAGATCGTGCGCGCCCTGCTGTCGGAGCCGCGGCTGTTGATCCTCGACGAGCCGACCTCGGTGCTGACCCCGATGGCGGTGCAGAGCCTGTTCAACACCCTGCGCCAGTTGGCCCAGGAGGGCTGCTCCATTCTTTACATCAGCCACAAGCTCGACGAGATCCGCGAGCTGTGCCACCAGTGCACCGTGCTGCGCGGTGGCCGCGTCACGGGGGCGGTCGATCCGCGCCAGGAGAGCAACGCCTCCTTGTCCAAGCTGATGATCGGCGCCGAGCCGCCCAAGCTGGTACACCGCGAATCCAAGCTGGGCGACGTGGCGCTCGAAGTCAAGGCCCTGTCGCTGGCGCCCGACAGCATCTACGGCGTGCCGCTGCAAGACATTGCGCTGCAACTGCGCGCCGGCGAGGTGCTCGGCATCGCCGGCGTGTCGGGCAACGGCCAGCAGGAACTGCTGGCGGCCCTCTCGGGTGAAGACTGCCGCGCCAACGCCGGCAGCCTGCGCCTGTTCGGCCAGGACATCGCGCGCGCCGGCCAGACCCGGCGCCGCGCCCTGGGCCTGCACTTCGTGCCCGAGGAGCGCCTGGGGCGCGGTGCGGTGCCGTCCTTGTCGCTGGCCGGCAATACCTTGCTGTCGCGGCGCGAGTCCTTGCGCCGTTTTGGCTGGATCGACGTGGCGGCCACGCGCGCGCTGGCCACCAAGCTGATCGAGAACTTCAAGGTCAAGGCTGGCGGGCCCGACGCTGTGGCCAAGAGCCTGTCGGGCGGCAACCTGCAGAAGTTCATCGTCGGCCGCGAGATCGACGCCAAGCCCAAGGTGCTGATCGTGGCCCAGCCCACCTGGGGCGTCGACGTCGGCGCTGCGGCGCAGATTCGCGGCGAGCTGCTGGCCCTGCGCGACGCCGGCTGCGCGGTGCTGGTGGTGAGCGAAGAGCTCGACGAGTTGTTCGAGCTGTCAGACCGCTTGATGGTCATCGCGCGCGGCCGCCTCTCACCCAGCGTGGCCGCGCGCGACGCCACGGTCGAACGCATCGGGCAGTGGATGGCGGGCTTGTTCGACGCCCCAGCCAGTGCTTCGACAGGCTCAGCACGAACAGACATCACGGCATGACGCTGAAAAACCAGGAGACGAGCCATGCTCAAGATTGAACCACGCGCCGCACCGTCCAAGCTGATGACGCTGGCGTCGCCCTTGATCGCCCTGGCGGTCACGGTGGTGATTGGCGTGGTGCTCTTCCTGCTGCTCGGCAAAGACCCGGTGCAGGGCCTGCGCATGTTTTTCGTCGAGCCGATCAAGAGCGGCTACGCCTGGAGCGAGATTGCGGTGAAGGCGGTGCCGCTGGTCCTGATTGCGCTCGGCCTGGCACTGTGTTTTCGCGCCAACGTCTGGAACATCGGCGCCGAGGGTCAGTACATCCTGGGCGCTGTCTTTGCCGGCGGCATCGCGATGCAGGCCACGCCGGATTCGCCGCGCGCCATCGTCATCGTGATCCTGGCCGCTGGCATCCTCGGCGGCATGGTCTGGGCGGGCATCACGGCGCTGCTGCGCGACCGCTTCAACGCCAACGAGATTCTGGTCAGCCTGATGCTGGTCTACGTGGCCGAAATGGTCTTGTCCTACCTGGTGTACGGGCCCTGGAAGGACCCGGCGGGCTTCAACTTTCCGCAGACCGTGAGCTTCGCCGCGCCCACCAAGGTGCCGCGCCTGTTCGACGGCCTGCGCGTCAACATCGGCCTGGTCATTGCGCTGGTGGCCGTGGTGGGCATGACGATCTTCCTGTTCCGGCTCTTTCGCGGCATGCAGGCGCAGATCGGCGGGCTGGCACCCATGGCCGCGCGCTACGGCGGCTTCAGCTCGCGCGCCTCGCTCTGGACGGCGCTGCTGGCGTCGGGCGGCCTGGCCGGTCTGGCCGGTGCGCTCGAAGCGACGGGGCCGCTGGGCCAGCTCACGCCCTATGTGCCGGTGGGCTACGGCTTCGCCGCCATCATCGTGGCCTTCGTCGGCCGCCTGCACCCGGTGGGAATCGTCTTCTCGGCCGTCTTGATGAGCATGTTCTACATCGGTGGCGAGCTGGCGCAGTCGCGCATGCAACTGCCTAAGTCCATCACCGGCGTGTTCCAGGGTTTGCTGCTGTTCTCGCTCTTGGCCAGTGACACACTGATCAATTACAGACTGCGCTGGGTGGCACGCCGTACCAACGCGGTCGCTGAGAGGGCCGTGTCATGAACGAATTCGCCCTGCTCATCGCCGCCACGCTCAATGCCGGCACCGTGCTCGGCATCGCCGCGCTCGGCCTGCTGCTCAACGAGCGCGCCGGCATCGTCAACCTCGGGGCCGAGGGCATGATGCTGGTCTCGGCGGTGGCCGGCTTCGCCGTGGCCGTGCACACCGGCAGCGATGTGCTGGCCTTTGGCGCCGGCGCCCTGGCCGGCGCCGCCCTGGCCGCGCTGTTCGGCGTGCTCGTGATCTGGCTCAACACCAACCAGTACGCCACTGGCCTGGCCCTCTCGCTGTTCGGGGCCGGCTTCTCGGCCTTCGTCGGCCAGCCCTACACACGCGAGCGCCTGGGCGAGCGCGCGGGCTTTGACATCCCGTGGCTGTCGGACATCCCCTTCATCGGCCCGGCGTTGTTCAAGCAGCACCCGATGGTCTGGGTGGCGCTTGGCCTGGCGCTGGCGATGGCCTGGTGGCTAACGCGCTCGCGCAGCGGCCTGATCCTGCGCGCGGTGGGCGAATCACCCGAATCTGCCCACGCCCTGGGCTACCCGGTGCGCAAGATCCGCCTGGCCGCGGTGATGGCCGGCGGTGCGCTGTGCGGCGTGGCCGGAGCCTACATCTCAGTGGTCTATACGCCGCTGTGGGTCGAAGGCATGGTGGCCGGCAAGGGCTGGATCGCGCTGGCGCTGACCACCTTCGCCACCTGGCGGCCGGCGCGCGTGCTGGCCGGCGCCTACCTGTTCGGCGGCGTGACCATGCTCCAGTTTCACCTGCAAGGCCAGGGCGTCGAGGTGCCGAGCCAGTTTCTGGTGATGCTGCCCTACCTGGCCACCATCGTGGTGCTGGTGCTGATCTCGCGCAACCCGGCGTGGATCCGCATCAACATGCCGGCCTCGCTGGGCAAGCCGTTTTTCCCCGGCAGCTAAACTTTTGGCTGCACGCGTTCCCACACACCCCA
>JANNGJ010000004.1:0-5328 GCA_031403815.1 Burkholderiales bacterium
CCGACCGGCGGCACGGAGACTGCGCTAACCACGCCGAGCGCCCAGCAGAGCGGTTTGAAGATGAAGATCAAGATCGACGTGGCCGCCGACACCGTGGCCGACTTCGCGATCGACTTCGATGCTTGCAAGTCCTTCGTCAAGGCCGGCAATTCGGGCCAGTACAAGCTGCAGCCGGTGCTGTCGGTGATCCCCGTCGTGTCGACGAGCATCGTCGGCTACCTCGACCCCGCGCTGGCCGTGGCCGGCACGGCGGTATCGGCACAGGTCGGCGGTGTACCAGTCCGTGCCACGCCGCCCGACTCGACCGGAAGGTTCGTCCTCTCTCCGGTGGTCACTGGCACATACGACTTGGTGATCACCGCGAGCGGCCGCGTCAACGCGGTGATGACCGGGGTGCCGGTCACTGCGGCAGGTACTACGACCATCGGCAGCACGACCGCTCGCATCAACCCGCCGACGTCGACCAACAGCTACCTCGCCTCAGGCTCGATCACCCCGGTCGATAACGGCGGCGCGGTGCGCGCGACGCAATCGTTGACCGCGGGACCGACGATCGAGGTCGGCTATGCCAATGCCAACGCGGTCTCCGGCATCTACAGCATGAACCTGCCCGCCGGCGCGCCGGCCAAGCTGGCATATGCAGCCGGGGCGACGACGTTCGCTTTTGCCGCCGACGCCGCCGACATCGCCGCACCCGGCAAATACAAGCTCGAAGCCAGCGCGACCGTCGCCACCGTAGTCGTCACCAAGGCCCCGGTCGACATCACGCTGACGGCGCCGGTGACGACGAACTTCAGCTTCCCCTGACCCATCTGGCCCCGCGCCGACACACACGGCCCGCTTCGGCGGGCCGTTGTCTTCGCCCGCCGCCATTCACTGGCCCCTGAACAGGGCCTGGAATTAGCGCGATACCGGCCGCCGCTCGGTGCGCCCGTGTAGCGTGACGTGCATCTGCCCTTCGTCGCCGCGCACCGCTGCGGCGATGCGGCGATGCGGCGGTGGTTGACGATCACCGAGCGGTGCACCTGCCAGAAGCGCGTCTCGTCGAGTTGAGCCGGCAGCTCCTTCAACGGCATGCGGCTCAGCGCGTCGCCGCTAATCCAGGTCGCGATCGTTCGCCCGGGCCCGATCCAGGGCGGCATGGTCCACCCTTACTGAAGCGCCGCGAGGAGGCCGCCGCCGGGCGCAAGGAGCCCTCACGCTACCCGGCACCGCCTGCAGCGCCGCGGTGTCGGTGGTGCCAATGGCCGGGACGCGCCAAAGTGGGGCCCCGATTTCTCGCCGGAATCCTGCCGTTCGTAGGTGCTCCGTGACAAGGTTTTCGAGCGCGCTGGGAAGGTCGGCTTGTGGCCGGGACGAGCCAAAGCGGAGTTCAAGTTGGCTGCCTTAAACCAGTCATCCGAGGCGGGCCAGCAAGGGAAATTCAGAGCGGATCACGAGGGACCGCTTGTGGCCGTTCGCCGACTGTCATTCCGATGTGAGTGAAGCAGACCCCGCAGTCGCTGTGCGCGCGCGCACACCGGCCAGCGTGACGATGCCTAGAACTGCGCCGCTGGCATCGACTACCGCCAGGCTGTCGACATTCACCGCCATCATCGCGGCCAACGCGTTGCGCAGGTTCGCTTCGCCGGCGATGCAGTGATCGTGACCAAGGTCGGCCCAAGCTTCCAGCGCAGCATCGACGCGGATCAAGGCCAGGCGTCGCAGGGCTCGGTCGGCGCCGACGAAGGACTCGACGAATTCATTCGCCGGCTGCGCCAGGATGGCTTGCGGCGTGTCGTACTGCACCAGCGCGCCGTCGCGCAGGATGGCGATGCGGTCACCGATCTTGAGTGCCTCGTCGATGTCGTGGGTGACGAAGACGATGGTCTTCTTCAGCGTGCGCAGGATCTTCAGGAACTCGTCTTGCAGCCGCGTGCGCGTGATCGGGTCGATGGCACCGAAGGGCTCGTCCATCAGCATCACCGGTGGGTCGGCGGCCAGCGCGCGGGCCACACCGATGCGCTGCTTCTGCCCGCCCGACAATTCGCGCGGAAAGCGCTCGCGGTAGGTTGCTGGCTCCATGCCCACCAGGGCCATCAGTTCATCGACACGTTTTGCAATGCGTGCTTCGTCCCAGCCCAACAAGCGCGGCACGGTGGCCACGTTGTCGGCAATTGACCAGTGCGGAAACAGGCCCACATGCTGGATCACGTAGCCCACGCTGCGCCGCAGCGTCACCGCGTCTTGCGCCATCACGTCGCGGCCGGCCACACGAATCTGCCCAGCGTCGGGTTCGATCATGCGGTTGACCATGCGCATGGTGGTCGTCTTGCCGCAGCCCGAGGGGCCGATCAGCACACACACTTCGCCAGCCGCAACGGTGAGTGACAAACCGTCCACCGCCGGTCGCGGCGCGCCGGCAAAGCGTTTGGTGATGGCGTCGATTTCGATCATGGGGTGCGCAGGCCGGGCGGTGTGAGGGCGGTTTGCAGGCGGCCGAACAGGCGGTCGGCACCAATCGACAGCAGCGTGGCGGGCAGCGCGCCCACCAGCAACTGCGGCATCGCCATCATGGCAATACCCGTGGTGATGAAGTCACCCAGGCCGCCGCCGCCGATGTAGGCGGCCAGCACGGCGCCCGACACCACTTGCACGGCGGCGATGCGGATGCCGGCAAAGATCACCGGCAAGGCCAGCGGCAGTTCGACCTGGCGGATGACCTGGGTGCGTGTCAGGCCCATGCCGATGGCGGCGTCAACGATGTCCGCGTCGACCTGGCGCATGGCGGTCCAGGTGTTGATCAAGATCGGCGGCAGCGCCAGCAGCGTCAGCGCAAACAGGGCCGGCGCGAAGCCGGTGCCGAGCACGGGCATGACCAGGGCCAGCACCGCCAGTGAGGGCAGGGTGCGGCCGATGTTGGCCGTGGTGATGGCGGCCTGGGCCGCGCGCGGGTGCGTGGCCAGCCACAGGCCCAGCGGCACGGCCACAGCGATGGCCAGCCCGAGCGCGCTGGCCGACAGCCCGACGTGCGTCAGCAGCGCACTGGAAAAGCGCTGCGGGTGCGCGACGATGAATTGCCAGGCTTCGACAAACAGCATGGGGGGTCCGGGCCCGGCGCTCAGGCGCTGCGCCGGCGCAGCCGGCCTTCAAGCCGTGCCAGCAGGGTGTCGGCGGCAACGGCCAGCGCGCAGGCCACGAGCGCGCCGGTCCAGATCTTGGGCGTGTGGTCGTTGCTGATGCCGTTGAAGATGAGGGTGCCCAGGCCACCGGCATTGACGTAGGCCGCGACCACCGCCACGCTGATCACGGTGACCGTGGCGATGCGCAGGCCGGCGACGATCACCGGCGCGGCCAGCGGCAACTCAACTTGCAGCAGCACCTGGCGCACCGTCAGGCCCATGCCCCGGGCGGCGTCGATCACCTCGGCGTCGACACCGCGGATGCCGACCGCCACGTTGCGGATCAGGATCATCAGCGAGAACGCGACCATGCAGATGATGGCGTTGCTGCGGCCCAGCCCCACCAGCGGAATCAGCAGGGCCAGGAAGGCCAGGGTCGGCACGGTGTAGAGGATGCCGCTGGCCGCCAGGGCCCACTGCTGCACACGCAGGTTGCGTGCAGCCCAGATGCCGACTGCCAGCGAGATCACCGAGGCAATGCCCAGCGTGATGACCACGATGACCACGTGCTGGTAAAGGGCCAGCAGCACCTGATCCCAGTTACCGAGGAACCACTTCATCGCACGAGCAAGTCCGTCGTCGGCAAGCGGCCGGCGCCGATCAAGGCGGTGACGGCTTCGATGTCGGGCCCGAGCGGGCGATCCTCAACCAGCCGCGGCACGGCGCCGCGCACGGCCTCGTAGGCTGCCGCGGCGCCGCGCCCCATCGCGGCCGCCGCCACCGGCCGCAGATCGGCCGCCTGCGCTGCACTGAGCAGTTCGATCGCCGCCAGGTAGCGCAACAAGGGCAGCATCGCAGCGACATGGGCCACGGCGTTGGGGGCCATCGGCGCATGGTCTTCGACCGTCTCCGACACCGGCAGGCTGTCGAGCGAGCTCGGGTTGGCCAGGTGCCGGATCTGGTTGTAGAGCGAAGTCAGCGTCTTCTGCACCGTGGCGAAGCCCGAGTGCGCCGGTCCCAGCGTCGTCAGCTGCAACGGCAGGCCGGAAAGCGCCGGCGTGAACAGCTTCTGGCAGCGCATCACGGCCAGCATCGCCACCTGCGCCAGCGCCAGGCCCAGGCCGTCGAGCGCGAGCGCCAGGGCCGGGATGTGAAAGTTGCCGCTCGAGGCGAGCCGTTCGGCATCCAGTAACACCAGGGGGCTGTCGGCGGCGCTGTTGAGTTCGAGTTCGACATCGTCGCGCGCGAGCTGCAACGCCGCCAGTGCGGCGCCGTGCACCTGGCTGACGCAGCGCAGCGACACCGGGTCCTGCACCCGGCGCGCGGCGCCGGCCTGCCACAGGCCGCTGCCGTCGAGCAGTTCGCGCAGGCGCTCGGCGATGGCGACCTGGCCGCGCGCCGGGCGTGCCGCCTGCACCATGGCATCGAGCGGGCTGAGGTTGGCGCGGAAGGCTTCGAAGGTGAGTGCCGCGGCGATGTTCAAGCTGTCGAGCACGGCGGCGGCGTCGTGCAGCACCAGGGCCGCATGGCCGATGGTGGCTGCGTTGGCGCTGATCAGGGCCAGGCCGTCCTTGGGGCCGAGCGTGACGGCGTGCAGGCCGGCGCGTGCCAGGGCCTCGCGTCCCGTCAGCATGTCGCCGCGGAATTCGGCTTGGCCTTCGCCGACCAGCGGCAAGGCCAGGTGAGACAACGGCGCCAGGTCGGCCACGCCGATCGACCCGATCGACGGCACGACGGGGTGCACGCCCGCGTTGAGTAGGGCCACCAGTGCATCGAGCACGGCCGGCGACACGCCCGAGCCACCCACCGCCATGCCGGCAATGCGCGCGAACAGCATCGCGCGCACCACCTCGGTGGCGCACGCCGGGCCGACGCCCACAGCGCGCGCGCGCACCGCGCGCACTTGGTACTCGCTGCGTTCGGCTTCAGGGATCGCCTGCCCGGTGTTGGCGCCGAGCGCGCTGGTCAGACCATAGACCGAGACATCGGAGGCCACGACCCTGTCGACGATGGCCCGCGCCGCGACGATGCGCTCGCGGGCTTGCGCCTGCAGCGCAACCGGCGCCGCGCCGCGCGCGACGCAGATCACGTCCGCGATCGTGACGCCGCGCCCGGCCAGCGTGACTGTCGCGGCGGTCAAGTTACTTCACGACGCCCTTGGCCTTCAGGAAGGCTTGCGCCACGTCCTTGGGCTCCTGCTTCTCGCCATCGACCTTGAAGTTCAGCT
>JANNGJ010000005.1:0-9413 GCA_031403815.1 Burkholderiales bacterium
CCACTGGGGCACCCTGCTCCGCTCATGTCCCCCGGCTTCGCCTGCTCCTTGACTTCGCTGCGCAGGGCGCCCCAGCGGCCCGATCCCCCACCAAAGATGGCGCGCCCCTAGCTCGCACGCCACCTGGCTTGGTGGGCCACCCCGCGTTCGCGGCTCGCACCCAGGCTCGCATGCGAGCATGTGAGCAAGTGACCACACGAGCACAGCCGCAGTCCGAAGCGATCATCTGCAAGCGGCCGAAGGCCGAAGCCCGACGGCGGGATCAATGCCATTGAACGAATTGGCGAATCAAGCGGTCAGCGAAATCGCAGTCGGCGCCAGCTGTGCCATCGTGGTCTGGCTCAAGGCGATGGCGTCAATGCCGGCCAGTAATGTCAGCGTGGCGACGGCCGCAGCAGCGAAGGCGCCAAGGCGGGTGGTGATTGAGGCGTTGGGCAGTGAGTTCATGGTCAGCTCCTTGGGTCTGGGTGGGCGTTGTCAATGAGTGAACTCTAGGCAGGCCGCGCTCGCCGTGCTACGGGCTTGCGATGAAGCGCCACTGGCGTCGTGCAGACGGCAGCATCTGCCGACGGGCTGTCGGACGCTGGACGTCGGACGTCGGACGCCGCACGCTGCACGCCGGCCTCTATCATCCAGCGCATGCCGACCTCGCTCGACGGCCGCCTGGTTGTTGCCCTGTCTTCCCGCGCCCTGTTCGACTTCGAAGACGAGAACCGCGTCTTCGAAGCAACGGACGACCGGGCCTACATGCAGTTGCAGTTGCAGCGGCTCGAACAGCCCGCCCAGGCGGGTGTCGCGTTCTCGCTGGTGAACAAGCTGCTGGCATTCAACGCCGACCGCACGCCGCTGGTCGAAGTGGTGATCCTGTCGCGCAACGACCCCGTCTCGGGCATGCGAGTGTTCCGCTCCTGCCAGCACTACGGCCTGCCGATCGAGCGCGGTGTGTTCACGCGCGGCCAGAGCCCGTGGCGCTACCTCAAGCCGTTGAATGCGCACCTGTTCCTGTCGACCAACGAAGCCGACGTGCGCTCGGCGCTGGGCGCCGGTGTGCCGGCGGCGCGCGTCTACCCGCACTCGGCCCGGGCCTCGAGCGCACACCCCAACGAAGTGCGGATTGCGTTCGATGGCGATGCCGTGCTGTTTTCCGACGAGTCTGAACGCGTTTATCAAGACGCTGGCTTGGCCGCGTTCCAGGCTCACGAGCGCGCACGGGCAGCGACGCCGCTGGCCCCGGGGCCCTTCAAGCCACTGCTCGAAGCCCTGCAGCGCCTGCAGCGCGAGCCCGGCAACGCCATGCGCATCCGCACCGCCCTGGTCACCGCGCGCAGCGCCCCCGCGCACGAGCGCGCGATCCGCACCTTGATGGACTGGCACATCGACGTCGATGAAGCGATGTTCCTCGGCGGCCTGCCCAAGGGCGAGTTCCTGCGCGAGTTCGAGCCCGACTTTTTCTTCGATGACCAGACCGGCCACATCGACAACGCTGCGCAGCATGTGCCGGCCGGGCATGTGGCGGCGGGCGTTGCGAACGACGGGTGATGGCGCAACGCCCGTCTCGCCAGGCGGCGGCCACCGGCAAGCTGGCACCGCCACGCCTGGGCCGGGTGTTCGCACGCGAGCGGCTGTTCGCCGAGCTCGACCTGGCGGCCGAGCGGCCGGCGCTGTGGCTCGGCGCAGCGCCGGGTGCAGGCAAATCGACGCTGGTCTCGGGCTGGCTGCTGGCACGGCAGCGGCGCGCGCTGTGGCTACAGGTCGATGCCGGCGATGCCGATCCGGCGACCTTCGTACAGTCGCTCGACACGCTGTTCACGCGCGCCGCTGAAACGCCGCTCGAACTGCCTGCCTTCCGCGCCGACGATCTGAGCGATCTGCCCGGCTGGCTGCGACGCCGGGTGCGGCTGTATTTGGCGCAGCTCGCGCCGCCGTGGGTACTGGTGTTCGACAACCACCAGGAGCTGGCGGCCGATTCGGCGTTGCACGCTGCGCTGGCTCAGGCACTCGCTGAGTTGCCGCCCGGCGTGCACTGGGTTTTCATCAGCCGCGAGGCGCCGCCGGCGCCGTATGCACGCGTGCTCGCACAGCAGCAACTCGCGCTGATGGATGCGCAGACGCTGCGTTTCGACGACGCCGAAACACTGGCGCTGACGCATCTGCACGGCCGCCCGGCGGCGATGGCCGAGGCACTATCCAGCGCGCAGGGCTGGGTCGGCGGCATGACGCTGATGCTGCTCGGTTCGCCGAGCGACGCCACGCTGCCGACGCCGCAAGCGCGCGAGCGCCTGTTCGACTACTTCGCCGAAGAGGTGCTGGCGCGCATGCCGGCCGATGACCAGCAGGCGCTGTGCGCCGTGGCCTACCTGCCGAGCGCCAGCGTGGCGATGGCCTGTGCGCTCAGCGGCCAGCCGCACGCCGGCGAGCTGCTCGAACGGCTGGCCGCACAGAGCCTGTTCACCGACCGGCGCGAGGCGGCGTCGGCAACGGTGTACGTGTTCCATGATCTGTTCAGCCTGTTCCTGCGCCGGCGCCACGAGCGCATGCACTCGCCGCAGCAGATTCTGTCCATGAAGCAGCGCGCCGGCCTGCTGCTGGTGGCGCACGGCCAACTCGACGCCGGCTTGCAGCGCCTGATCGAGGCGCAATGCTGGCCCGAAGTCGCAACGGTGCTGCAAGACCACGCAGCGGCGTATGTGGCCGGCGGTCGCACCGAAGCCTTGCGCCGCGCCATCGACAGCCTGCCCGACGAGCAGCTCGGCGCGCTGCGCTACTGGCGCGGCCTGTGTGCGCTGGACACAGCCCCCACTGCGGCGCTGCGCGACCTGGAACAAGCGCATGAACGCAGCGTGGCCACGCACGACGTCGATGGTCAGCTCGCCGCCGCCGCTGCCGCCGCCACCGCGCTGGTCGGCCTGGGCCGCATCAAGGCGCTGGACCGCTGGCTGGCGGTGCTCGACGCGCACGCCGCGCGCGCCGCCATCGTGCAAGCGGAAGACATCGAGATGCGCCTGGTGCCTGGCCTGTTGGCCGCGGTGGTCTATCGCATGCCGTGGCATCCGCTGGCCGAAGCGCTGGCCGAGCGCGCCGAGCGCTTGCTGCACTGGGAGTTCGCGCCGGGTCAACGGCTGCTGCTCGGCTCGTTGGCGTTTCATCTGCTGTGGCGCGGCCACGTCAGCCGCTTGGAGCGCATCGTGCTGCGCGTCGATGCGCTGTGCGCCGAACAAGCCGCTGCGCCGGCCACGCTGGTGCGCTGGTGGAGCGTGGCCATCCTGGTCAAGACGCTGCTCGGCCATCATGCCTCGGCGCTGGCGGATGCCGAGCGCGCACTGGCCTTGGTCGTCGCCGAGCCCTCGGTGGCGCGGCAACGCGCCGCGATGGAGTTGCAGGCAATGATCGTGGCGCTGGCCCGCATCGATGCGCCGGCCGCGCAGCGCCATCTGACCAACGCCGAGCAGGCCCTGCACCCGGACCAGGCGGTCGAGCGCTCGACGCTCGAACACCAGCGCGGCATCCTGGCGTTGCTCGAAGGCGATCGCCCGACCGCCTTGCGCCTGATGCGCGAATCGGTGGCCAGCGGCCGCGCGGGCGGCTTCCCGATGCGCGAGCACATCGCGCTGATCGCCAATGCGCTCGCCGCGGCCGCCAGCGACGAGCATGCCGAGGCCAGCGCGCTGCTCGACGCCGTGTTCGCGCATCCGTTCCACGCCGAGTGCCGCTGGCACCACTGGGTCGCCGGCGCCGTGGCGGCCTACGCTGCGCTGCGTCGCGGCGATGAGAGCGCGGTGCTCACGCACCTGCGCAGCGCACTCAGCGTCGCCCGCGCGCACGGCTATCGCCACGGGCCGATGCTGTTTGCCTGCGGCGACATGATGAGCCGGCTGATGGACCTGGCCTTGCGGCAGGGCATCGAGGTCGATGTGGCGCGCGACATCGTCCTGCGCAGCCAGTTGAAGGCGCCGCCGCAGGCCGGCCCAGCGTGGCCGTGGTCGATCCGCATCCACGCCCTCGGCGGCTGGCAGATCGAGCGCTCCGACGCCCCGCTCAGCACCAGCCGCAAGGAAAGCAAGCGGCTGATCGAGCTGCTGCACCTGCTCGTCGCGCAAGGCCACGCGCCGCTGCCGCAGGATCAGGCGGCCGACGCGCTCTGGCCCGACGCCGACGGCGACGCCGCGCGCAACGCGCTCGACAACGCCGTGCATCGCTTGCGCAAATGGCTCGGCGGCGAAGACCGCATCCTGCTGCGCCACGGCGCGCTGGCCCTGAACCGGGAGCGCTGCTGGAGCGATGTGCAGGCGCTGGAGTCAGCGCTCGACCGGCTCGACAGCGGCGCGCTCGGCGATGCCGCCGCGCCGGTGCAAGAAGTTCGCCAGCTCTACCGCGGCGCGCTGTTGCCTGGCGACGAGCGGGCGGGCATCGTCACGCGGCGCAACGCCTTGCAGCGGCGCGTTCAGGCAGTGCTCGCCGCCGGCGAATCTCTACCCGATCGCTAAGACAGCGCCGCGCATGCTCCTTCTCACCCGCCGCACATCGGCACCCTGAAGGAGCACCCCATGGCCACGGCCCTCACCGCACGACGCGTCTTCCTGCAACACAGCGCCACCTGGGCCGCGGCCGTGGGCCTGGGCCTGCACCTCGACGCTCGGGCCCAGACAGCCGCCCCCAACACCCTGCGCATCCTGTGCACCGCGCCAGGCGGCACGATCCCCGACATCGTGGCGCGGCGCTACAGCGAACACCTGGGCAGCCGCTACGTCGGCGGCGTCATCGTCGTCAACCGCGTCGGCGCCGCCGGGCGCATCGCGGTGGCGGCGCTCACGCAAGCCGCGCCGGATGGCGCCACCCTGCTGCTCGCACAAGGCGCGGTGGCCACGGTGTACCCCTACCTTTACGACAAGCTGGCCTACGACCCGATCGCCGATCTGAAACCGGTGTCGGTCGCTGCGGAAGCGGTGCTCGGCTTGGCCGTCGGCCCCGCGGTGCCCGACAGTGTGACCACCCTGCGCCAACTCGTCGATTGGATTCGCGCCAACCCGGCGCAGGCCAACCACGGCTCGCCTGGCGTCGGCACCTTGCCGCACTTGATGGGCGCGCTGCTGGCGCACGAAGCGCAAGTCAGCTGGACCCATGTGGCCTACCCCGGCGGGCCGCCCGCGCTGCTGGACCTGATGGCCGGCCGGCTCGCCGCACTGGCGCTGCCTGAAGGCCTGCTGCGTCCGCACCTGGCCGCGGGCAAGCTGCGTGTGCTGGCCACGTCGGGGGTGACGCGCAGCAGCTTCTTGCCCAACGTAGCCAGCGTGGCCGAACAGGGTTTTCCGAAACTCGTCATGCGCGAGTGGTTTGCGTTCTTCACGCCCGGCGCCACGCCACAGCCCTTGGTCGACGAGACTTCGCGCGCCCTGCAACTGGCCGCCGCACAACCCGCGCTGCGCGCAGCCCTCGCCGATATCGGCATGCTCGCCGTGGCCAGCAGCGCGAGCGAACTGCGCGAACGCATTGCGCAGGAGCAGCCATACTGGCGCGGTGTGATCGGTGCCACCGGCATCCGCGCCGAATGAATGCGCAGCCTGACGCTCGCGCCACGTCGGTGGCGTGGGACGACGCCGCCCAGGGCTGGGACCAGCACAGTGCGCTGATCCGCGAGTGGCTGCGCGAGGCCACGTCCGCGATGCTCGACGCCGCCGCCATCGCGCCCGGCGCCAAGGTGCTCGACGTGGCTGCCGGCGCCGGCGACCAGACGCTCGACATCGCGCAGCGCGTCGGCGCCCAGGGCCAGGTGCTGGCCACCGACGTCTCGCCCGGCATCCTCGAGCGGGCCGCGCACAAGCTGGCGGCCGCCGGTTGGCGCAATGTGCGCACGCTGACTGCCGACGCGCATGCGCTCGGCATCGCCGGCGCGAACTTCGACGCGGCCGTGTGCCGGCTCGGCTTGATGTTCTGCGCTTCGCCGCTGCGCGCGTTGCAGTCGATTCACCTGGCCTTGGCGCCCGGTGCGCGTTTCAGCGGGTTGGTGTTTGCGGGCCCTGAAGCCAACCCCTGCATCACGATCACGATGCAGACCGCGCTGCGCCATGCCGGCGCCACGGCGCGCAACCCTTTCGAGCCCGGCTCACTGCTCAGCCTGGGCCGGCCTGGCCTAATGGCGACGCTGCTGCACGAGGCCGGCTTCGAGCGGGTTGAAGTGCGCCCGCTGTCGGCGCCCTTCGCCACGCCGCGCTGCGAAGACTACGTCGCCTTCGTGCGCAGCGCGGGCTCGCCGGTGCGCGAGCTGCTCAAAGCGCTCGACGCCCCGGCGCGCGAGCGTGCCTGGGCCGAGATTGCGCAGCGCCTGGCCGTGTACTCGACGCCCGGCGGCTGGTCAGGCCCCAATCAGTTGCTGCTGTTCGCAGCCAGCAAGTCGGCGATTTGAACGCGGCGCTGCCCGGAGTCAGGCGCTGGCCGGCTGCGCGCGCTGCAAGCCCGCTAAGTCAAGCACGCGCAAGCCGCCGTACTCGATGCGGATCAGGCCGCGGGCCTGCAGCGCGCGCAGGGCTTCATTGACTCGCTGGCGCGACAACCCAACCAGATAACCCAGTTCCTGCTGCGTGATGCGCAGCAGCTCGCCCACGCCTGGGTACAGCACCGGGTGGAACAACGCCCCCAGGCTGCGCGCGACGCGGCTGTCGGCGTCTGTCAGGCGGTCGATTTCGCGCGCGGCAATGAACTGGCCCAGGCGCTCGTTCAATTGGTTCATCAGGTAGCGGTTGAAGGGGATGCTGCGCTCGAGCAGCCACTCAAAGGTGGCAATCGGCAGGCCGGCCACCAGACTGCGCCGCAGGGCCTCGATGTTGTAGCGGTAGCTCTCGCGCTTGAGCAAGGTGCCTTCGCCAAACCAGGCCCCCGAGGGCACGCCGGTGAAGGTGATGGGAGCCCCCATCGCACTGTCATTGCTCATCTTCAGCAGGCCGTCGACCACGCCCAGCCAGAGCGTGGCCGGGCGCCCGATGCGGCAGAGAAACTCACCGGCCTGCGCTTCGGCAACCTGCATGTCGGCCGCCACGCGTTCGCCCTCGACATCGTCGAGCAGCGGCCACCAGGGCACGCGCTGCAACTCATCGGATCGTGCGCGGCGCGAGCGCTGGCGCAACGGGGCTGACGGGATGGCTTGGGCGGGGCTCATGGCACGCATGTTGACGCAGGCCTGACACGGACACCCCGGGAAAGTCCCCTGCGGGCGGACCCGGAGATTGTCGCCATAACGACAACCAGGCGTCAAACTTGTGCCCAGAATCGCGCTCAAACGGGCACCGCAGAGTGCCCGACGGAGACGTTTCGGTGCAAACCACTTTCCCGCGCCTGTTGCTCGACCATGCCACGCAGCGCCCTGACGCGCCCGCGTTGCGGGAGAAAGAGTACGGCATCTGGCAGGCGCTGAACTGGCGCGACCTGGCCGTGCTGGTGCGCCGCCTGGCCGGTGGCCTGGCAGCAGCCGGACTGACCAAGGGCCAGCACGTGGTGGTGATCGGCGAGAACCGGCCGCGCCTGTATGCGTCGATGCTGGCCGCGCAGTCGCTCGGTGCGATCCCGGTGCCGCTCTACCAAGACGCGGCCAGCAGCGAGTTTGTTTTCCCGATCAACAACGCTGAAGTCGCGTTCGCCGTGGTCGAAGACCAGGAGCAGGTGGACAAGCTGCTCGAGATCCGTCCCCAGTGCCCGCAGCTGGCGCACATCTGGTTCGACGACCCGCGTGGCCTGCGCCACTACAGCGAGCCCGGCCTGGCCAGCATCGAGGCCCTGATCGACGCTGGCAAGGCCCATGAGGCCGCCCACCCAGGCTTTTTCGAGGCTGCCGTGGCCGCCATCCAGCCCGACGACGTGGCGGCGATGTTCTTCACCTCGGGCACCACGGGCAACCCCAAGGGCGTGGTCCACACCCACTTCTCGTTGCTCGACCGTGCCGCAGCGGGCGCCCGCTTCGACAAGCTCACGGCGCGTGAAGAGGTGCTGGCCTACATTCCGCCGGCCTGGATTGGCCAGAACATCTTCAGCTACGCGCAGTGGCTGGCCTGCGGCTATGTCGTCAACTGCCCCGAAAACCCCAGCACGGCCTCGATCGACCTGAAGGAAGTGGGCCCGACCTACTACTTCGCGCCGCCACGCATCTTCGAAGGCCTGCTGACCAGCGTGACCATCCGCATGGAAGACGCCGGCCGCATCAAGAAGTGGCTCTATAGCCACTTCATGCAGTTGGCCCAACGCATCGGCCCGGCGCTGATGGACGGCCAGACGGTCTCGATACTCGACAAGCTGCACTACGCACTGGGCAACTTTTGCATCTACGGCCCGCTGCGCAACACCCTGGGCTTTTCGCGCGTGCGCGTGGCCTACACCGCGGGTGAGGCCATCGGGCCGGACCTGTTCATCTTCTACCGCGCCATCGGCATCAATCTCAAGCAGCTCTATGGCTCGACCGAAACCGCCGTCTTCGTCTGCCTGCAGCCCGACAACCAGGCCAAGGCCGACACCGTGGGCGTGCCGATCGACGGTGTCGAGATCAAGTTCGACGCCAGCGGCGAATTGCTGGTGCGCTCCAGCGGCTTGCTCAAGGGCTATTACAAGAACCCAGCCGCCACCGCCGAGGTGCTGACGCCCGACGGCTGGTACCGCACCGGCGACGCGGGCTTCCTCGATGCCGGCGGCCACCTCAAGATCATCGACCGCGCCAAGGATGTCGGGCGCCTGGTGGGTGGCGCGAGCGACGGCGCCATGTTTGCGCCCAAGTACGTCGAAAACAAGTTGAAGTTCTTTCCCTACCTCAAGGAAGCGGTGGCCTTCGGCGACAAGCGGGAGAAAGTTTGCGCCTTCATCAACATCGACTTCGATGCGGTGGGCAACTGGGCCGAAAAGCGCAACCTGCCCTATGCGGGCTACAACGACCTGGCCTCCAAGCCGGCCGTGCTGGAGTTGGTGCGCGAGTGCGTCGAGAAGGTGAATGCCGATCTGGCGGCCGACGACAAGCTGGCCGGCTCGCAGATCAGCCGCTTCCTGATCCTGCACAAGGAACTCGACGCCGACGACGGCGAACTCACCCGCACACGCAAGGTGCGGCGCGGCGCCATTGGCGACAAGTACCAGGTGCTGGTTGACGCCCTGTATGGCGGCAAGACGGAGCAATTCATCGAGACCGCAATGAAGTTCGAGGACGGCCGCAGCGGCAGCGTTTCGGCCACGCTGAAGATCGTCGATGCCAAGACCTTTGGCAGCGTCAAGAAAGCTGCGTGATGGCCAGCAGGCAAATCGGCGAGGTCATCCTCGAAGTCAACAACATCAGCCTGCGCTTCGGCGGCGTCAAGGCGCTGTCGGACATCAGCTTCGATGTGCGCGAGCACGAGGTGCGCGCCATCATTGGCCCGAACGGCGCCGGCAAGAGCTCGATGCTCAAC
>JANNGJ010000006.1:0-4267 GCA_031403815.1 Burkholderiales bacterium
CCCAGCGCGCATGTGAGGCGCTGAGCAGCACAGGGCTCGAGGCCCGCGCGTGTACCCATGCGCTTCGTGAACTGACTCGTCGCGACTGTCTGACCACAGTGAGCGCAGCGAACGGCGGGAGTTTCGCGACGGGGCCTCGAACCCGAGCAGCGCAGGGCAGTCGTAGCGAAGCGAAGACCGCCGAAGTTGTGCGCTGGGCACGGCCCGGCTGCCCCGTTGCCGCGCAGTTGCCCCGCAGGCAGGGATTTGAAGGCAGTAAGAGACCGAACTCTGCGCCGTGGAGCAACTGACATGAAGCGCCTGGAAGCTGTCAACGATTTCGTCGTCAAGTTCGCCAACGTCAACGGTTCGGGCTCGGCCAGTGCGAACGAGTTGTTCGCCAAGGCCATCCTTCGCATGGGTGTGCCGGTGAGCCCGCGCAACATCTTCCCGAGCAACATCCAGGGCCTGCCGACCTGGTACGAAGTGCGGGTGTCGGAGCGCGGCTGGCTCGGTCGGCGCGGCGGCATCGACATGATGGTGGCGATGAACCCGCAGACCTGGGACCAGGACGTGCGCGAACTCGAGGCCGGCGGCTACCTGTTCTACGACAGCACGCGCACGCTGCCGGCGAGCGCGTTTCGCAGCGACATCCATGTCATCGGCATGCCGATGACGGAGATCTGCAACGCCACCTACAGCGACCCGCGTCAACGCCAGCTGTTCAAGAACATCCTGTACGTGGGGGCGCTGGCGCAACTGATGGGCGTCGACCCGGCGGTGATCGAGACCCTGTTCTCGGAGCAGTACAAGGGCAAGGAAAAGTTGCTGGCGTCGAACGTGCAGGCGCTGCACCTGGGCATCGCGTTCGCGCGCGAGCACCTGGCCGCCCAGCCAGTCGGCTTGCAGGTGTTGCGGCGGGACCGCGTCGGCAATCGCATCTTCATTGAAGGCAACGCGGCGACAGCGCTGGGCTGTGTGTATGGCGGCGCCACGGTATGCGCTTGGTACCCGATCACACCCAGCTCGTCGGTGGCCGAGGCCTTCCAGGCCTATTGCAAGAAGTTTCGCCACGATCCCGAAACCGGGGCGGCGCGCTACGCCATCGTCCAGGCCGAAGACGAGATCGCCTCCATCGGCATGGTCACGGGGGCCGGCTGGAACGGGGCGCGCGCCTTTACGGCCACCTCGGGTCCTGGGGTCAGCCTGATGACGGAGTTCATCGGCCTGGCTTACTTTGCCGAGATTCCGGTGACCATCATCGACGTGCAGCGCGGCGGCCCGTCCACCGGCATGCCCACACGCACCCAGCAGGCCGACCTGTTGAGCTGCGCCTACGCATCGCATGGCGACACCAAGCATGTGTTGCTGCTACCGGAAGACCCAAAGGAGTGCTTCGACCACGCCGCAGCGGCGCTCGACCTGGCCGACCGTTTGCAGACGCCTGTGTTCGTGATGACAGATCTGGACATCGGCATGAACCAGCGCCTGTGCGAGCCCCTGGCCTGGGACGATGCGCGGCGCCTGGACCGCGGCAAGGTGTTGAGCGCGGCCGATCTCGACGCTGGCCGCGAGTTCGCGCGCTACAAGGATGTGGACGGCGACGGCATCCCTTGGCGCACGCTGCCGGGCACGCACGAGAGCAAGGGTGCCTACTTCACCCGCGGCACCACGCGCGACCCGCAGGCGCGCTACTCTGAGGCCGGGGCTGACTACACCTACAACGTCAAGCGCCTTCTGCAAAAATTTGACACGGCGGCCACCTTGGTACCGCAACCGGTGCTGAAGCAGGCCAGCCGCAAGACGCGCCTGGGCGCGATCTACTTCGGCTCCACCAGCCCGGCGATGGACGAGGCGCTGGAGATCCTCGCCAATGGCGGCATCCCGGTCGATGCGCTGCGCCTGCGCGCTTTTCCTTTCCCCGAAAGCGTGACCGAGTTCATCGCGGCGCACGACGAGGTCTTCGTGGTCGAGCAGAACCGCGACGCGCAGATGCGCAGCATGCTGATGATGGAGCTGGATGCCAAGCCCTCGCGCCTGGTGCCGGTGCTGCACTTCGACGGCACGCCGATCACGGCGCGCTTCATCGCCGCAGCCATCACGCGCCACGTGCATGCCGAGATCGTGGCGCCCAAGCCTGACCGAGCCACCAGGGCTGCCAAGACGGCGAAGCTGCCCCAGGAGACCGCCAAGTGACCTACATCGCCAAGCCGCGGCTGCGCCACCCGACGCTGACACTCAACAAGGTCGGCTACACCCGGCGCGACTACGAAGGAAAGATCAGCACCCTGTGTGCCGGCTGTGGCCACGATTCGATCTCGGCCGCCATCGTTCAGGCCTGCTGGCAGCTGGACATTGAACCGCACCGCGTGGCCAAGCTGTCGGGCATCGGCTGCAGCTCCAAGACGCCCGACTACTTCCTCGGCGCCAGCCACGGCTTCAACACGGTGCACGGCCGCATGCCCAGCGTGCTCACCGGCGCCAACCTGGCCAATCGCGACTTGCTCTACCTCGGTGTCTCGGGCGACGGCGACTCGGCCTCCATCGGCCTGGGCCAGTTTGCGCACGCCATGCGGCGTGGCGTGAACATGGTCTATATCGTCGAGAACAACGGCGTCTATGGCCTGACCAAGGGCCAGTTCTCGGCCACGGCAGACCGCGGCAGCAAGAGCAAGAAGGGCGTGGCGAATGCCGACAACCCGATCGACCTCTGCGCCCTGGCATTGCAGCTCGGCGCCACGTATGTTGCACGCGGCTTCTCGGGCGACAAGGCGCAACTGGTGCCTTTGATCGAAGGCGCAATCCGCCACCAGGGCGCCGCCTTCATCGATGTGGTCAGCCCGTGCGTCGCCTTCAACAACCACGCCGGTAGCACCAAGAGCTACGACTATGTGCGCGAGCACAACGAGGCGGTGTCACGCATCGATTTCATCGACCTGGGCCAGACGTCAGACGCGTCGCCCGCTCCTGGCGACAGCATCGACCTGCCGCAAGCCGACGGCAGCGTGATGCGCCTGCGCAAACTGCACGCCGACCACGACCCCACCAACCGCCTTGCGGCCCTCGGCGTGGTCCAAAGCCTGGCGGCACAAGGCGAGGTGGCGACAGGGCTGTTCTACGTCGAGACAGGTGCTGCCGACCTGCACGCCGGGCTCAACACGACGGCGACGCCGCTGAACCGTCTGACGCAGGCCGAGTTGTGCCCCGGCAGCGCGGCCTTGCACAAGCTCAACGCGAGCTTGCGCTGAGGCCAGGGTCGGCGCTGGCGTTTCACGTCTCGAACAAACAGGTGTCAGATTTTGATTATGAAGGGCTCCACCAGCCTTCGACGCTTCTGTTGGCTGCAGGTTAACTTCAGCTATGTGCACCGCCCTGTCGCCAATTTCCGTGCATCGAACGCCACGAACTGGGCGACTCCAGGAGGCCGCGAACGGCTGCTACGGGGATGCGAAACGCTAGGCGTCGGGTTTGGCCGTCGGGCAACTTTAGAGTAACTCGACTGGCGCTTCTGGGTCGAATGCGGGTCTTCGCGCATGAGAAAACCGGTCGATGACCCATTCAACGCAGGCGTGCCTGGTGGCTGACGGGCGACGCGCCACCTGCGCGCGACGCGCATCACCCGTTGCCGTGCGCGCTGCCCATCACGAGAAGGCTGTGTGAGCTACTTCTGCCGGGTGAGCAGCCAGACGGCGCCGGCCTCGATGGCCAGAAACAGCGCCAGCCCCCAGAACTCATAGGGCAGGCCGAGCAGGTTCACCGCCGCGTCGGCGCAGGAGGCGCGGGCTTCGAACACATCGGGCAGCAGGCTGGGCAAGCCACTGCCGTTCATGATGCGGTCGGCCAGGGTCAGCTTGCACGAGAGGCTGGACGCGGCCACGAAGTGCTGCCACAGCACGGCGGCGATGCCAGCGCCGCCCAGCAGCAGCAGGGTGACGGCCGCACAGCGCTGACCCAGCACAGAGCGCCAGGCCAGGCCGGCCAGCGCCACCAGCGCGATCAGCAGGAAGATCAAGCGCTGCAATACGCACCAGGGGCAGGGCTGCATGTCGAAACCATGCTGCGACACCAGCGCAGCACCGATGGCGGCCAACGACAGGCCGGCAATGCCGGCCAGCAGCGCACGCGATGGCGGCATCAGGCGATTTCGGCGATCAGCTCGATTTCGACGCAGGCGCCGGTCGGAATCTGGGCCACGCCGAAAGCGCTGCGGGCGTGAGCGCCGATCTCGGCGCCGAAGACCTCACCGAGCAATTGCGAGCAACCATTGACCACCAAGTGGTGCTCGGTA
>JANNGJ010000007.1:0-1523 GCA_031403815.1 Burkholderiales bacterium
GCCGGGCGAGAAGAGCATTTCGGTGGCCTGCATGCATTGCAGCGATGCACCCTGCATGGCGGTCTGCCCGGTTGACTGCTTCTACCGCACTGACGAGGGTGTGGTGCTGCATGACAAAGACATCTGCATCGGCTGTGGCTACTGCTCTTATGCCTGCCCCTTCGGTGCGCCGCAATTCCCCACCAACGGTGCTTTCGGCCTGCGCGGCAAGATGGACAAGTGCACCTTCTGTGCTGGCGGGCCCGAGGCCAACGGCAGCGAGGCCGAGTTCGACAAATACGGCCGCAACCGCCTGGCTGAAGGCAAGCTGCCGGCCTGCGCCGAGATGTGCGCCACCAAGGCCCTGCTCGGTGGCGACGGCGACATCGTGGCCGACATCTTCCGCAACCGCGTGCTGCAGCGCGGCAAGGGCAGTGAAGTCTGGGGCTGGGGCACCGCCTACGGCAAGCCGACCCAGGCAACCAAGTCATGAAGCGCACGCTGATCTGCTTGGCACTGGCGGCACTGACGCTGGCCGCTTGTAGCGAGAAAGCCCAAACCGCCACAGCCGGCAAGAAGGCCGATTCCAAGGCCTGGGAGTTGCCGCAGCGCGACTACGCCGCCGACGGCTGGAAGGGCGGCGACCAGACCGCCTGGGAGTCGCAGATGCGCCTGCGCGCACAGGGACAGAACGAATATTCGCGCAGTGCTGCCGCCGTCCCGGCCGCCGCGCCTGTCAAGACCCAATAGGCCAACGATGAGGGGCACCATGCAACGCCACCTGCGTACCCTGCTCACGGCTGCTGCGTTGGCGGCACCACTGGCCTTGTTGGGCCAGACGGCCGCGCCGGTCACTGATGCGGGCAAGCCCGGCGCGCCGGCCAACTTCGTCGCGCCGGCCGAGCCCAAGCCCGATGAAAACAACGCGCTGCGCGGCAAGACGCAGCCGGGCAACAACGCGCCTTTCTGGCGCGGGGTGCGCGACTCCGGCACCCAGCCGGGCACCTCGAGCTTGCCTGGCGCCGAGAAGGGCATGCTGATCCAGCCTTTCGTACAGTACCCCGGCTCGCGCCTGGCGAGTGCCGGCGAAGCCTGGCGCCAGGTGCGCAACAACTGGATCATTCCCTACGGCGGCTCGCTGCTGTTCATGATGCTGCTGGCGGTGGGCCTGTTCTATTGGCGCCGTGGCAGCCTGGGCGGCCACCTGCCCGACACTGGACGCACGATCGAGCGCTTCACAGCCTTCGAGCCAACTCGGACGCGATCTTTTGCGTTTCGGTCGTCGCCGACCCGTCCTGCCTTGTCTTTCCGATGAGATCGAAGGTGTCGTCGGAAAACTGAAAAACCGCGGTCGAGAAATCCGTGGAAACGCCCTCGCTCTTAAGAAATCTCCGTAGATTTGCGCGTTCAAACTCGCTGGGCGGTGACGGGACGTTGAGCGTTCCGCGGCCGATGAAGATCGCACCCGTAACCTTGCCCATAACCGGTGACGAGAAATATAGTGTGCCCGTCAGCGTGATCGCAACGCGATCCCGCTTCAGAAG
>JANNGJ010000008.1:0-12982 GCA_031403815.1 Burkholderiales bacterium
GCCACGCTATCATCAGGCTCGGTTCGATCGAGATGAGGTGTACCTATGCGGCAGGTGGGCTTGCGACGTGAACCGGCCATCGCTGAGCAGGCCAGTGGCCTCCTTTTGATCGAGGGTGCCCGTTTCAATGAAGCGGTCGCCCGGCTGGCACGCACGACATTCGTTCCGAAGGGCGTCTACCGCTTCAAATCGCATGACGAAGCGAACAGCCACGAAGTCAACTGCCTCGTGCACGGAATGGGATTGCGTGCCCTGAGGCGCGAGTGATGGACGGATACAGCCGGCCAGCAACGCTCGAAGACCTCAAGCTGCTGCTGCAATCCCTCAATCAGCACGGTGTCGAGTACCTTCTGATCGGCGGCTACGCACTCGCCGCTCACGGCTACCAACGCGCAACCACGGACATTGACCTGCTGGTCCCGCCGACTGCCGAAGCCGGTCGACGCGTCAAAGAGGCCCTGATGGTTCTGCCGGACCAAGTTGCGAAAGACATTGCCCCCGAGTGGTTCGAAGAGGGCGATAACATCCGCGTTGCCGACGCATTTGTTGTCGACATCATGCTCAACGCCAATGGGCAGACTTTCGACACATTGCGCCGATATGCCCAGACCATCGATCTCGATGGCATCGCCGTGCGGACTGTCAACCTCGAAGGCTTGCTTCTGACCAAGCAGACGATGCGTCAGAAGGATGTGGCAGACCGGATCATCATCGAGCGCGCGCTCGAGGTGTTCAGGGCGCAGACCAGGCATGCTGAGGGCAGCCCTGATAGCGAACCGTAGGTGGCTACTGCGCCACGGACGGTCTTGGCGGTAACCACCTGGGCTCATGCGCGGAGCGCCACGCAAGGGGTGGATCGAGTCACGCATGAGGCTCAGCGAGCCGGTCGGCCTGCTCCGCGAAGTGTTCGAGCGGCTTCCGCGCGAATCCGGCGTCGGCCATCGCCATCGCCCGCGGGTTGGCGGTTGCAGCCTGATTCCCTGTTCGGGCGAGGCCTGGCAGGCGGCGGGCGTGTCGTAGCTCGGGGGCGTCTGGGTACTGGTGCGCGAGCCGGTTGCGCAGGTCACGCCACCGCAGCCGGAATGAGGCGCTCGCCCATCGCGTTCTGGAGTTTCATGAAACGAAAGAGAATTTGGTCGGTGAGTCGGCGCAGGGCTGCAGCCGGCGCCAGCCACGTTCATACCTGAACCAGTGCAATGGCCTGTTGCCCGGCCGATTCGACGATCGATCGGACGCCTTGTTGTGCGGGCCCGGCGACCAGCACATCGATCCGCCTTGCGCCCAGCAAGCGACACAGGTGCGCCGTGAACCGGTTGCGATGCATCACGGCGCCGGTCATCGGTACGTGATCCGAACAGCAACACACGAGACCCCGTCGGGAGGAATCGACGAGCTGCGTGTTTGACGGCGGCGCGCTCCGAAGGGCTCAAACGCATGATGCGCACCAGTGTAGGAGTCCGCGCCGCGTCCAATTGAGCCCATTCGCAAAGGGGATGAGAAGGTAACTTTCAGCTTCGCATAGGCATCGTCGAGCAATCCCTGTGCACCGAAATGCTGCATCAACCGTCGCGCGACGATATGCGCTCGTTGTTGGCGGCAGTGCTGCAACTTCCACAGCAGCACCAGGTGCTTCGGCGTAGCGCCGACCACACTGTTCAACGCGATGGCCTGATCAAAGCTGACAAGGCAGCCGCCATGGTGCACGGCCAAGGCTAGCAGGTAGAGGTCGGTGATCTGGTTGTGGCCCTGAACCCTGGCGAAGTTGAACTGATCGTCGTCGCGCAAGGAGACATCGTCGGGCCAGAGGGCATGGTCCAACAAGCCGCAGGCTTCGCGCAGCCTCTCACGCACCTGCGCAATGGCCAGCGTGCCACGGCGGCTGTTGTGGGGTGAACTCAGGACGCGAACGACGCCGTTTTCAACCAGCGGGCAGGTTGCGACTTGCACGCCACGTTTGGCAATGAAGGCCTTGGCGCGTTCAGAGAACTGGTGCGCATCATCGAAGCGTGCGATCCAGACGTTGACGTCGCGCAGGGCTGTGGCGTGTGCGTGCCGTGTCAGATGCCTTTGCGCTCCATTCGCTCACGCACGTGCTGGGGGGTGACCACTTCATCGCGCAGTGCCAGCAGGGCAAATCGACCACGCAGCGCCGGCTGCAGTTCCTTTT
The DNA here is from genome assembly GCA_031403815.1 of Burkholderiales bacterium. Classification (GTDB taxonomy): domain Bacteria; phylum Pseudomonadota; class Gammaproteobacteria; order Burkholderiales; family Burkholderiaceae_C; genus CADEEN01. The sequence goes on from JANNGJ010000008.1 coordinate 2,168, forward strand.
TCGTGTTTCGACCGCCCACCGTACTGCCTCGGCGGATTAGCTCTGATACTGCGTCGCCCAATGACAACCGCTCGCGTTGTGCAATGTTGCGCGCAGCGAATGTGGCGGCAAGCCAACAACGGGAACCTATGGGCGAGCCACTTGGCGTCGCGTTCGCGCTGCGGCACCGCCCAGCGGGCGGGAAGGGCTGAAAGGGCTGTAGCCCAATGAACTCAAGGCCTCGCGGGCGCTGGCGCAAAGCAGCGCGTCGATTGCGGTCATCGAGCGACGCCCCGTTGAGCGTCCCACTACGGAGTTTCCCGAGCAGGGCGACCTCGGCGCCCCCGTGACAATTGGCTCACATGCCCTGAGGACAAGCGCTGGACTGCTTACAAAGTTGGTCCGGCGATTGCTTAAGGTCAATGGTCATCCATCAACCTGTCTAGGAGAGTTCATGTTCAAGCGAACAAAAATCAGCAGCGGCGTGCTGCTCGCGCTCGGTGGCGCCTTGTTGGTGCCTGCGTCGTCTGCGTTTGCGCAGGATCAGCGCATCGAGATCACGGGCTCGTCGATCAAGCGGATCCAAGCCGAAGGCGCTCTCCCGGTCACTGTCGTGACGAAGGAAGACATCACACGCAGTGGGGTGATCAGCACCGAGCAGTTGTTGCAGTCGCTTGGCTCAGTGAGCTCGCAAGGCTCGACCCTGGGCGCTACCGGTGCGGGCTCGTCCACGGCGGGTCAGTCCACGGTCTCCCTGCGCGGCCTGTTCGCGCGCCGCACGCTCGTCCTCGTCAACGGCCGCCGCTTGGCCGCCTCTTTCAACGGTGCGACCGCGTCTGCGGCCACCAACATCAACACCATTCCGCTGGCGGCGATTGAGCGTGTCGAGGTCCTCAAAGACGGCGCCTCTGCCATCTATGGCTCCGACGCGATTGCCGGGGTGATCAACTTCATCCTCAGCAAGGACTTCCAAGGTGTTGACATCGGCGCGCTGCTCAGTGACCCCTCGCAAAAAGGCGGCGGTGACAGCCAGCGCGCCACGTTGGCTGCCGGCTTCGGCAGCATGTCCAAGGATGGTTTCAACGTCACGCTGTCGGCTTCCTTCGAGAAGGAGTCACAGCTGTTTGCCAAGGATCGCCCGTTCGCTGCAACCGGCAATCAGTTTCCGTGGATCGTGGCGGGCGCGACGGGCCAGGGCAACATCGAAGGCTTCTACATCCCCGGCACGGGGTCGGTGGCCAACGGCAACTGGGTCCAGGGCACACGTGCGCCGGGCTTCGGCAATTCGCCCGGTGCCGGCTACGGCAACCCGGTGGCTGCGGCAAATGCCTGCGCTTCCATCAACATGTTCCGGAACCCGACCAATACCTCCAAGGGTGCTCCGTATTGCACCTTCGACAGCGCTGGCTTTGTCGGTCTGATCCCGGAGCGCGAGGCGAACAGTGTCACGGTCAACGGAGCGTTCCGGGTGTCCAACAACTTGGAATTGTTCGGCGATGCGTTCTACGCGAAGAGCACCCAGACCCAACGCTTCCAGCCGAGCCCGGTTCGCCGCAGCTTTCTGACGAGCGACTCGTTGTTCCTGGCCCAGGGTATCGATCCGGCGCTGCTGGTCTTTCCGGGCAACCCAGCCTACCAGACGGGCATCAACTACCTGACTGCCCAGGGCTTCGGTGCTGACGTCGCGGCCAACGTGGGGCGTCCGTTCGCGGTGACTTCGCGGGTTTTCGACTTCGGCCCGCGTACTAGCGAGGATGTAAACGAGCAGACGCGCTTGGTGCTGGGCGCGCGCGGCGACATCGGCAAGATGAATTACGACCTTGCGTTTGCGGACAGCAAGTACAAGCTGTCGGGAACCGTGCCTGACGGCTACTTCTCGCAAGTGGCCTATGCCAGCGCGGTGCAACAGAGCCCCAACTACAACCCGTGGTCGTTGAGCTTAACGGACGCTTTCAGGGCAGCGATTGCCCCCGCCAAGTACACCGGCGGGACGCTCGACGGCACGACCAAGCTACAGACGTTTGATAGCAAGCTGACCGGCGAGTTCGGGAGTCTGTCGGGTGGTCCCTTGAGTTGGGCCGTCGGCGCCCAGTACCGCAAGGAGTCGATCGTGACAGTGCCGAGCGCGGCGCAGTTTTCCGGCGATATCGCTGGCCTGGGCGGCGCGACGCCTCCGATCGACCGTGACCGCAACATCAAGTCGGGATTCGTCGAAGTGGTGGCGCCCGTGACGAAGAGCCTGGAGCTCAACCTCGCGGGTCGCCAAGACAAGTACAACGACGTCGGTACCGCCACTACCTACAAGGCCAGCGGACGCTTCCAGCTCAATAAGCAGGCCGTCTTCCGAGCCAGCATCGGAACCGGCTTCCGTGCGCCGCTGCTGGGCGAGTTGTGGTTGCCGCAGACAGTTACAACGTCTGAGCAGTTCACCGACCCTGCGTTTCCGAACAACCCGAACCTGCAGGTGCCGGCACTGACAGGGGGCAATCCAAACTTGAAGCCGGAGAAGTCCAAGCAATCGACGATTGGCGTCGTGTTGCAACCGACGGACAGCTTCAGTGCCACGTTCGACCTGTGGCAGATGGAGGTCAAAGGCCTGATCGCGGTGCCCTCGGCTCAGGAAATCGTCTCGCGCTTTCGTTCGGGGGATGCCGCGTTTGCGGGTCTGGTAACGCTCAATGCAGGGGGCGAGGTCGACGAGATCATTTCATTGCAATCCAACCTTGGAACTGCCAAGTTGTCAGGCATTGACGTGGATCTCAATGGCCGCTTCAAGTTGGATGGCGGGCGTCTGGATGTGGGCCTGACCGGCACGTACATGATCAAGTTCGATCAGACCAGCCCGGGCGGGGCCGTCTCGCGCAAGGTTGGCACCCTGGTCGATCCCAATGGCGACCCGGTACTCGACGCCGACAGCGGTGGCGTGATTCTGCGCTGGAAGCATCGTCTGGCTGCGACCTACACCACGGGCCCTTGGGGCTTCACGTTGGCGCAGAACTACTACGCCGGCTATCGTACCGGCGACCGACAGATCGATGGCGTGCGAAACGACGTGCCTGCCCAGATGTTGTTCGACGTGTTTGTGTCTTATTCAGGGATCAAGAATCTGCGCCTTGGCGCCGGCATGAAGAACATGTTCAACGAGGCTCCGCCGATCTTCGTCCCAGTCTCGAATCAGTTCCAGGCCGGTTATGACATCAACCAGTACGATCCGCGTGGGCGCACTGTGTTCGTGGCCGCGAACTACAAGTTCTAACTGAGCACTCGCGGGGCTCTGCCCCGGTTTACCGAGCCCTGGAGCCTTGCGCTTCAGGGCTCTTTTCATTCGTGGTGGTGCTTGGGCGGGTGCAATCAAGCTGCCACCGCCGAGGCGCCAGACACGGTAGCCGTTGACGCGCATCGCACGCCGGTCCTGAGACCAAGAGACCAAGCGACCAAGAGGAATCGAATCATGGGAAGTCCTCTCGCGATCGTCAGCGCGAAATCAAGGACGACCAATGGCCAACGTGAGATGCAATGGGGTGAGCCCTCGTGCCGCGCAGTGCGCCAGGATGGCGATGGCAGCAGTCCGTCCTCAGCCCACGACCCGCAGGCTCAACACGTCAAGCACGACATCCAGGTATATGAACCCGGCCCATGTGGGCAGGTAGGTCATGTCGGCCGACCAGCGTTAGTTCGCTCCGTCGGCCTTGAACTCGCGTTTGATCAAGCCGGGGGCCGGCTGCTTGTCCCTGTCGCGGCGCGTGGTCACGCCGCAGGCGCGGCGCCAGCTCACGCCGCGGATGTGCGCCAGGCGCATGAGTCGGGCCACACGCTGACGGCTGCCCTTCACACCTTGATCGATAAGTTCGGCGCGCACGCGCGGCATGCCGTAGGTTGCGTCCGACTCGCCGGGCACGGCGCATATGCGCTCGGTCAACACGGCGTTGTCGATGGCACGCTGCGAGGGTGCTCGGTCGCGCCACGCGTAGTGGCCGCTCGGCGAGACTTGCAGTACCCGGCACATCGTTTGGACCTTGGCATCGGCCCGGTTCGCGTTCACGAGTTCGTAGACCCGATGGACGTCTTGCCGTCCTTGGCGGCGAACCTGGCCGAAGCCTTTGCCAGGATGTCTCGCTTTTGCTGGAGTTGGCGCATCTGTCGTCGCACTCGCGCCAGCTCTTCGCGCTCAGCGTTGCTCAGTACGTTCTTGCTGTACACGGGCTGGCCACGGTCAGCGGCGAACCGCGCCACCCAGGCGGTGATGCTCTGTGCGGCGACGCCAAACTCGCGCGAGAGTTCTGCCGGCGCGCGACCGGCCATGGCCAGCTTGACGATCTGCTGCTTGACTTCAACAAAGTTGATACTGCGCTTTGGACAAGTCGCCCCAGCCCCCGCAATTGAGGGGCTGCGGAAGCCGGTTCCGGCCCGGAAAGCAGGGAAACCAAGGGGGCATCACCCCGCTTATCTCATGTTTAATGGTTTTACGCGCGCGTATGGCGGCAACTGCCGGGCCGCATTGCTATCCACCGAGGGCGCGGTTGAGCCCTTGCTCGCGTCTACGATGTTTCATTTCACCCAAGGAAGTCTCATGCACATGAACAAGCTGGTCAGACCGCTGGGTCTGGCTTTGACGGTCTCGGCGATCGGCCTGGCAGCCGTCAGCCTGCCCAGCACCGCCGCGTCCGGGGGTGCCCGCGTCGAGGGCCGCGCAGCCCTGACCAACTCGGCCTACATCGTGCAAATGGCAGACCTGCCGGTCAGCGCCTACGACGGCGGGATTCGCGGTTACGCGGCCACGAAGCTCAAGAAGGGCCAGAAGATCGATCCCAACGCCCCGGCGGTGGTCAGCTACAAGGCCTACCTCACGGCACAGCAGGACAAGGCCATGGCCAGCGTCGGTGCGAGCAAGAAGCTCTACAACTACGGCTACGTGTACAACGGCTTCGCGGCCGAGCTGACGGCCGCCCAGGCGGAGAAGCTCGCGCAGATGCCAGGCGTCATTGCCGTGCAGAAGGACGAGATCCGCCGCATGGACACGGCCAGCACGCCGGCCTTCCTCGGCCTGACGGGCCCCGCCGGCGTGTGGGCCACCAAGGCCAAGGGCGAAGGGGTGGTGATCGGCATCGTTGACTCGGGCATCTGGCCCGAGCATCCGAGCTTTTCCGATCGCACCGATGCAAATGGCAACGGCACCAAGGACGGCAAGCTGGGCTACCAGCAGCTCCCTGGCTGGAACGGCAAGTGCACGCCGGGTGAAATCTTCAACGCCAGCCACTGCAACCAGAAGCTGATCGGCGCGCAGTTCTTCAACGCGGGCTTCGGTGGCAACGAAGGCATCAAGGCCGCGTTCCCGTACGAGTTCAACTCGCCGCGCGACGCCGACGGCCATGGCTCGCACACCGCGTCCACGTCCGGTGGCAATGCCAACGTGGCCGCCACCGGCCCGGCGGCCGTGTTCGGCAGCATCAACGGCATCGCGCCGCGCGCGCGCATCGCGGCCTACAAGGTCTGCTGGGGCAATGGCGGCGAAGGTGGCTGCGCTGGCGTCGACAGCGTCGCGGCGATCGACCAAGCGGTGGCCGACGGCGTCGACGTCATCAACTTCTCGATCAGTGGCACCAGCACCAACTTCCGCGATCCGGTCGAGATTGCCTTCCTGTTCGCGGCCGATGCCGGCGTGTTTGTGGCAGCGTCGGCAGGCAATTCGGGGCCGACAACCAGCACGGTGGCGCACCCTTCCCCGTGGATCACCACGGTGGCGGCAGGCACACACAACCGCAACGGCCAGGGCTCGGTGACGCTGGGCAACGGGGTCACTTACAGCGGCGCCTCGGTCGCCACCGCGCTGGCATCGAGGCCGATGATCGCGGCCGCGGCCGCGGGCGTGGCGGGCGCTGACCCGGCCCAGTTGGCGCTGTGCTACGGCGCCGCTGACGGCGCGGTGGTGCTCGACCCCGCCAAGGTGGCCGGCAAGATCGTGGTCTGCGACCGCGGTGTGACCGCGCGGACCAACAAGAGCCTGGCCGTGGCGCAAGCCGGCGGCGTCGGCATGGTCCTGGCCAACACCTCGGTCAACTCGCTGAACGCCGACTTCCACTCGGTGCCGACGGTGCACGTGCAGAGCACCGACCGCGCAGCGATCTACGCCTACGCGGCCGGCGTCGGTGCCACCGCCGCCATCAACGCGGCGAGCATCGTCTTAAGCGCGCCGGCGCCGTTCACGGCGTCGTTCTCATCGCGCGGCCCGCTGCGCGGAGGCGGCGGCGACCTGTTGAAGCCCGACCTGATCGCGCCGGGCCAGGACATCCTGGCTGCGGTGTCGCCGGTCGGCTACAACGGCCGCACCTTCGACCTGCTGAGCGGGACGTCGATGTCCAGCCCGCACGTGGCCGGACTTGCGGCGCTGTTGAAGGAGCTCAAGCCCGGCTGGTCGCCGATGGCGATCAAGTCGGCGCTGATGACCACCGGCGGCGACGTGCTCGACGGCCCGAACACCAACCCGTTGGTGATCTTCCGCCAGGGCGCAGGCCATGTGCGGCCGATGGCGTCCACCGACCCGGGTCTGGTGTTCGACTCTTCGTTTGCTGACTGGCTGCGCTTTATCTGCGCCGTGCAGCCGGGTGGTGGCTGTACCGGCGTCGCGCCGATGGACCCCAGCAACCTGAACACGCCGTCGATCGCCATCGGCGACCTGGCCGGGGTGCAGACGGTGACCCGCAAGGTCACGAACGTCAGCGGAAACCCCGCCACGTTCACTTCATCGGTGACCGGCATGGCTGGCTTCAACGTGGTGGTCAGCCCCGCGTCGCTGCAACTGGCGGCCGGGCAGACCGGAACCTTCACGGTTGCCTTCACCCGGACGGATGCGGCGCTGAACAGCTACGCAGGCGGCCAGCTGCGCTGGACCAACGGCGTGCAGACGGCGCGCATTCCGGTCGTCGTGCGCCCGGTGGCGCTGGCGGCACCGGCGCAGGTGAGCGCCAGCTACGCGGTGACCTTCGGCTACACCGGGCCGTTCACGGCCACGCCGCGCGGGCTGGTCGAAGCTGCGGTGACCACAGGGTCGGTGACCCAGGACCCCGATCAGACCTTCAGTCCGGCCGACCCGGCAGGCACGACGGCCATCACGGTGGTCGTCCCGGCGGGGACGACGTATGCGCGGTTCTCGCTGTTTGACGCTGATGTGGCGGCGGGCAGCGATATCGACCTGTACGTCTACAACGAGGCTGGCGAACAGGTCGGTGGCAGCGGCGGCGGGAGCTCGGCCGAAGAGGTCAACCTGTTGAACCCGGCGGCCGGCACCTACACAGTGTTCGTGCACGGCTGGGGTCTGCCCAGCGGCAGCTCGCCGATCAAGCTGCACGCCTGGTCGCTCGGCAGCAGCAGCGCCGGCAACATGACGGTGTCGGCGCCGGCGAGCGCGACGACGGGCCAGCAGGGGACGATCACGATCGGCACCAGCGGTCTGGTGTCGGGCAAGAAGTACCTCGGCTCGGTGGTCTACGGTGGCGCGGTGGGCATGCCCAGCCCGACCATCGTGCGCATCGACACGCCCTGATCGGCGGTTGGGGGCTGAGCCCCCGACCGACCAGCGCCCTGTGGAGCGATCCGCAGGGCGCTTTTCATTGTGGTTGAGGCGCGACGCGGGCTGGCTCCCTGGGAGGGATCCCGCAGGGTGTCAGATAGGACTCGCTCCCGGCAATGGATCCACCGCCCGCCCCGCCGGACACAGCACCAGTGCCCCGCGCGTGCTGGCGTGGTATGCCACCTCGCCGTGCGGCCCGCGTAGCCGCACGCGGTAGCCCGGCACCAGCGCCTGCTTGTACATCATGCCCGGCTGCGGGCAGCCCAGGCTGCCGTCGGACCAGGTCACGACCTCGGCACTGATCAGCGACAGCGATTCTGCGGCCACCCCGGTGCGGCGCACCGCGTCGGCACGGGCTGCGCTCACGGCCCGTTCAAGCGGGCCGGCCATTGCTGGCGGCTGCGGTGGCGGTGCCTGGCCCCCAGCCTGCGATGCGCACGCTGCGGACAGCACGCCCAGCAGGCTTGCCACAACAATTATGGGGATGTTCATGGCACATCATGCCTTGTCGACAATCCCCAGCTCATCGGTACGACCCGCACGAGCTGCGGGCCTAGCGGTTGCACGCGCCGGGTTCGCCCTAGCGATCACGCGCTGGCGGGGCGCCTGCTGTCAAGCAATCCGGAGACGTGCCGTCTATCGGTGAGGATGGGAGTGTCGCGATCAAAAGCAGAGGAGCGCGACAGGACCTACTTCGGCGCCAGCCGAATCGCCCCGTCCAGCCGAATCACCTCACCGTTGAGCATCTCGTTGGTGACGATGCTCTGCACCAGCTTGGCGTAGTCGGCCGGCGTGCCCAGGCGGCTGGGGAAGGGCACGCCCGCGGCCAGCGCGTCTTGCACTTCCTGCGGCATCCCGAACAGCATGGGCGTGCCGAAGATGCCCGGGGCGATGGTCATGCAGCGGATGCCGTTGCGCGCCAGGTCGCGCGCAATCGGCAGGGTCATGCCGACGATGCCGCCCTTGCTGGCGGCGTAGGCGGCCTGGCCGATCTGGCCATCAAAAGCGGCCACGCTGGCGGTGTTGATCAACACCCCGCGCTCGCCCGTGGGCTCCGGCGCGTTCTTGCACATCGCCTCGGCGGCCAGCCGGATCATGTTGAAGCTGCCGATCAGGTTGATGTTGATGACGCGGGCAAACTGCGCCAGTGGGTGGGCGCCGTCCTTGCCGACGGTCTTGGCGCCGATGGCAATGCCGGCGCAGTTCACCAGGCCCATCAGCTTGCCCAGCGCCAGGGCCTGCGCCACCGTGGCCTGGCCGTCGGCCTCTTGCGTCACGTCGCACTTGACGAAGGCGCCGCCCAGTTCTTGCGCCAGGGCCAGGCCCTTGTCGGTCTGCACGTCGGCCACGACGACGGTGGCGCCCTCGCGTGCCAACATGCGCGCCGTGCCTTCGCCGAGGCCTGAAGCCGCGCCGGTGACGATGAAAACTTTGCCTGCGATGTCCATGCTCTTGCTTGGCTTCAGTCCGGTTCGGTTCAGCGCAAAGCGTCGAGCGCGCGCTGGGTGATTTCGTCCACGCTGCCGGTGCCCTTGATCTGGCGGTAGCGCGGCGCCACGCTGTCGCCGCTGGCGGCCCAGCTGGCGTAGTACTCGACCAGGGGGCGGGTCTGCGCGTGGTAGACCTCGATCCGCTTCTTCACCGTCTCTTCACTGTCGTCGGCGCGTTGCACCAGCGGCTCGCCGCTCACGTCGTCGATGCCTTCCACCTTGGGCGGGTTGAACTTGACGTGGTAGGTGCGGCCTGAGGGCAGGTGGGCGCGGCGCCCGCTCATGCGCTCGACGATGGCGTCGTCGGGCACGTCGATCTCGAGCACGGCGTCGAGCTTCACGCCGGCGTGCTTCATGGCATCGGCCTGGGCGATGGTGCGCGGGAAGCCGTCGAAGAGGAAGCCGTTGGCGCAGTCGGGCTGGGCGATGCGCTCCTTGACCAGGCCGATGATGATGTCGTCACTCACCAGCGCGCCCGAGTCCATCACCTTCTTGGCAGCCAGGCCCAGCGGCGTGCCGGCCTTCACGGCGGCGCGCAACATGTCGCCGGTGCTGACCTGCGGTATGGCGTACTTCTGGCACAGGAAGGTGGCTTGCGTGCCTTTGCCGGCGCCGGGCGCCCCCAGCAGGATCAGTCTCATGCTTGTCCTCGAAGTGTTCTTGTCTGGACCGGCGTGTGAGCACGCCTGTGGCCGGATTATCGCTGCGGATCAAGCCCCCAGCAGGGCCCGCACACGCACCAGATCTTCCGGCGTATCGACACCTGCGCCCGGCGCGTGCGCCGTCACGTGCACCGCGATGCGCTCGCCATGCCACAGCACGCGCAACTGCTCAAGTGCCTCGCAGCGTTCCAGCGGCGCAGCGCCCAGGCCCGGAAAGCGGCGCAGGAACGCGGCGCGGTAGGCGTACAGGCCGACATGGCGCAAGGGCCGCGGCTCGGGCAGGGCCGTCGGCCTGCCATTGGCATCCTGCGCGCCGTCGCGCCACCACGGCAGGGGCGCGCGGCTGAAGAGCATGGCGCGCCCGGCGGCGTCGAGCACCACCTTGACGACGTTCGGGTTGAGGTAGTCGGCCAGGCTGTCGATGGCATGCGCGGCGGTGCCGACAGCGCAGTCGGGGTGGGCGTCGAGCAGGGCCGCGCAGGCATCAATCAGGGCCGGCTCGATCAGCGGCTCGTCCCCCTGCACATTCACCACCACGGCCTGGCCGTCGAGGCCCAGTTGCACGCAGGATTCGGCCAGGCGGTCGCTGCCACTGACGTGATCGGCGCGCGTCAACAGCGCCTTTACGCCATGCGCCTTGCAGGCCGCGACGATGGACGCGTCGTCGGCTGCCACCACCACCTGACTTGCCCCCGACAAGGCCGCGCGCTGCGCCACCCGCACCACCATCGGCACGCCGGCAATGTCGGCCAGCGGCTTGTTCGGCAGTCGCGTCGATGCCAGCCGGGCCGGGATGATGACGCTGAAGCCGGAGCTCACACTGCAGCCATCGGGTCGAAGGGCTGGGCTTCTGATTCCAGCATCACCGGGATGCCGTCGCGGATCGGAAACGCCAGCCGGTCACCGGCGCAGGTCAGGGCCTGCGGCTGGCCGGCTGCGTCGCGCTGCATGTGCAGGGTGCTTTTGCAAAGCGGGCACACCAGCAGGTCGATGAGACGATGGTCGAGCGCGGTCATGGCAATCCGTCAGGTCAGTGTTTAGGTGGGTTGGGGCAGTAGCGCTTGAGCGCAGCGGCAAAGGCCACTTCAGGCTCGAAGTCTAGCGGCGCGACCCAGAT
>JANNGJ010000009.1:0-1614 GCA_031403815.1 Burkholderiales bacterium
CCCGCATCAGCACCACCATGTCGCCCGCGCGATCGACGACCGCCACCGAGACGCGAAAGGCATCAGCCGTGAAGTCCGTGGACATCTGCAGTCGCACGGTCTGACTGGCGTGCAGGCTCGTCACTATGACGGGCACGACTACATGCCCGAGAAGCGCCGAGCGCTTGAGGTCCTTCGCGTCGAGCTCGATCGCGTGGCGGATGGTGAACAGAGCGAGCCCGCCTGAGGTCAGGCGCCTCTCGAGGCGAGTCTTGCTAGAAGTGCCGGCGAACCAAACTGACGGGATTGACTAGAAGTACTACAATGCTGTCAACTTCATCAAGGTGCCGCCCGATGAGCAAGACAACTTCTTCCGCCGCGATTCTGGACGGCGTCCTGACGCTCCAGCCCTGGGCGCCCGGCGCAGGCATGGGGCCGCGCTCTTCTGCGCCTGGCCAGTCTGGGCACACCTACCTGATCCGGGTGCAGAGCGACGTGTTGTCCAAGGTTCTGGAAGCAGTCGTGCCGGTGCTCGGCCGGTTGCTGTCGGAAAAGACTTCCGAAGTGCGCGAACAGAAGCTCGAAGCGCTGGTCGATTTCATGGCCGGGCAGATGGTCGTGCCGAGTGCCGTCGATACCCAGATGGCGCAGCGGCTTGCCGCGCGCCATGCGCGGGTTCTGAACGAGTTTGGTTTCATCAGCGCAGAGCAGCTGGCTGATGCGAACCAGTCGCGCGCCGCGAACCGCAACGCGCTGGCCGACAACTGGAAGAAGCGCCGCCAGGTGTTTGCGGTTCGCCACCGGGACGAGTCGGGCAAGCAGCGCGAGGTCTACCCGCTATTCCAGTTCGACGACCACAAGCCGATCAAAGCGGTGCAGGGCGTGCTCGCCGCCTTTGGCGAGCGCAAGGCGCCGTGGAAGACTGCGCTGTGGTTCACATCGAACAACGGCTGGCTGCCGGGGCAGGCACGACCGGTGGACCTGCTGGCCTCGGCGCCGGACGCCGTGGTGCAGGCGGCGCAGCGTGATGCGGCGGGGAGCGGGGCTTGAGTTGTCGAGCGCCGCCACCCGACCTCGCGAAGCTCGACCCGTTGATCGAGCCCTGGCCGGCCGGGCAGTTGATTCACGTGATTCACGATGCGGTGTTCGACCCGCAGAGCTTCAATCCCGGCGTCGATGCCGCTGGCAAGCTGCACAACCCGACACGCTTCGCGCCGATCCGAAGCGCCAAGGGGCACGTCGTGCCTTACTTGTACGGCGGCTCATCACGTGACGGCGCCATCTTCGAGACGGTGTTCCACAACGTGCCGATCGATGCGCCCGACAAGTTCGTGGACCTGGGCGACTTTGCAAATCGTGCCTACGGTCAGGTCGTGCCCCAGCGTCCTCTGCGCCTGGTCAATCTGACCACCGACGGGCTGCATCGTCTGAAGGTTCCCAAGTCAGAGCTGATTGCCAGCGCGCCAATCGACTATCTCAACACGGCCAAGTGGGCCGAGGCATTTCACCGCCAGTGCCCCGGCGTGGACGGCCTGTTCTGGATGTCGCGCCAACGCGATCGCGACCAGGCGTTGGTGCTGTTCGGTGACCGCGTGGGCTCAGCATTGACAGGCACGCGTGTGAGTGGTGCGCTTC
>JANNGJ010000010.1:0-2430 GCA_031403815.1 Burkholderiales bacterium
CTGTACATATTCCTTGTTGCGCTCGACCAGTGTGGAGCCGCGCACGGTGCGCGCGTACTGCACCCAGCCCGGCAGCGCGATGGCGAACACCAGCACGGCGAAGGCCAGGGTGTCGTGCGCGTTGGGGAACATGGCGCGGCCCACGCCGTCGATCAGCAAGGCGATCAGGATCGACGGGAAGGACAGCATCACGTCGCAGACGCGCATGATGAACGCGTCCGTCTTGCCGCCGGCAAAGCCCGACAGCAGTCCCAGGCCGACGCCGAATACGACCGACAGCGCGACAGAGGCCACGCCGACCAGGAGTGAGATGCGCGCGCCATACATCAACGCCGAGAGGATGTCGCGGCCTTGGTCGTCGGTACCGAGCAGGTACTTCCGGCTGCCCTCGTCGATCCAGGCCGGTGGCAGACGTGCGTCGCTCAACTCGAGCGAGGCCAGATCGAAGGGGTTGTGCGGTGCGACCCAACCCGCGAACAGCGCGCAGAACACGAGCACGGCGGCAACCACGGCCGCGCCGATCGCGACCGGCGTGGACTTGAAGCTGTGCCAGACGTCGCCGTCAAAGAAGCGCCCGAGGGCCGTGGTCGTCATAACGGCGCGGTCACTTCACCGTGATGTACTTGAAGGGCATGAAGTTGTCGGCCAACTGCACCAGGCTCACGTTCTTCTTCATCGCCCAGGCCAGGGCCTGCTGGTGCAGCGGGATGTGGCCGATGTCTTCGGCGTGCAGCTTGAAGGCCTCGGCGATCATGGCGTTGCGCTTGGCTTGATCGGTCTCGCTCTGCACCTTCAGCGTCAACTCATCGATCTTGGCATTGCTGTAGGCACCGAGGTTGAACTGGCCTTGGCCCTTGTCGGTGGGCGTGGCCATCAGGTTGGAAAGCGCGTTGTGCGCGTCGTAGGTGCCGGGCGTCCAGCCGAGCAGATAAAAGCTCGTGTCGCGGCGCAGGATCTTCGGGAAGTAGGTGGCTTTGCTCTCGGCTTGCAGGTTGACCTTGACCCCTATGCGCGCCAGGTTCGCCGCCACGGCCTGGCAGATCTCGCCGTCATTCACGTAGCGGTCGTTGGGGCAATTCATGCCGACCTCGAAGCCGCTCGGGTAGCCAGCGTCGGCGAGCAGTTTCTTCGCCGCCTCAGTATCGTGCGGCAGGCGCTTGTTCTGGTCGGGTACGAAACCCTTGATGCCCGGCGCGACCATCAGCCCGGTGGGCGTCGCGGCATTGCGCATCACCCGCGCCTTGATGGCTTCGATGTCGATGGCCTGGTAGAAGGCCTGGCGCACTCGCCTGTCCTTGAACGGGTTCTTGCCCTTGACGCTGGAGAACTGCAACTCGTCGCGCTTCTGGTCCATGCCCAGGAAGATGGTGCGCAGCTCAGGGCCTTGCATCACGTTGATGTTGGCATTGCTCTTGAGGCGCTCGACGTCTTGCAGCGGCACCGGCTCCATCACGTCAATTTCGCCCGAGAGCATCGCTGCCACGCGCGTGGCATCGTTACCGATGGGCGTGAAGATGACCTCATCGACATTGCCCTCGGCCTTGTCCCAATAGGCCGGGTAGCGCACAAAAACGGAGCGTGTGGTCGGTTGGCGCTCCTTCAGGCGGTAGGGGCCCGTGCCGTTGGAGCGGAAGGAAGCTGCGTTTTCGATGCCTTTGCGCTTGTCCACGGGCTTGTCGGCCTTGTTGTCCTCGCACCATTTCTTGCTCATGATGTACACGAGCGAAATCACATCCGGCAGGATCGGGAACGGCGACGTGGTTTCCAGCTCGACGGTGAAGTCATCGACCTTGCGAATGTCCTTCATCGACGAGGTGTAGCCCTTCATGTCGGAGCCGTCGCCGGCTGCACGCTTGAAGCTGAAGACCACATCGTCGGCGGTGAAAAGCGTACCGTCGTGGAATTTGACGTTGCGGCGCAAATCGAAGCGCCACACCGTCGGCGAGGTCTGCGCCCATTTCGTGGCCAGCGCCGGCGCCAGGCCGAGCTTCTTGTCGCGGCCAACCAGGGGCTCATAGACGTTACCGGTGATCGACAACTGCAGCGACTCGTTGAGCGAGTGCGGGTCCATCGAGGTGGCGTCGCCCTGGTTGGCGACGCGCAGCGTGGCCGACTGCGCGAGGCCGCAGGCGGCAGCCAGCGCGGCGGCGATCAACGTGGCTTGGAAGCGGTTCATGGCTATCTCCTTCGATGCAATGGGGCGCGGCTCAGTGGCCGGCAGTCGACTTGTCGATGCGCAGGCGCGGATCGACGGCGAAGTACAGCATGTCGACGACCAGGTTGATGACGACGAAGATGAGTGCGATCAGGCACAGGTAGGCCGCCATCACCGGGATGTCGGCGAACTGCACCGCCTGGATGAAGAGCAGGCCCATGCCCCGACGGTAAGCGGTTCGAAAAACTCCCACACCGAATCGTCGAAACTTGGCG
>JANNGJ010000011.1:0-21257 GCA_031403815.1 Burkholderiales bacterium
GGGCAGCGCTACCAGGTGCATCTCGACATCGCCATCGGGCCCAGCTTCGCGCCGCTGATTGCGCGGCGCATGACCAGCGACGGCGAGCTCGGCGAGGCCGGCCTGGTGCCGCGACGCTACGACGAAGCCACGCGCCTGCCCTTCCAGCAGCCGCGCCGCGCGACCCTGCAGTTCACGCCCGAGCAGGTCACACTGGCCAATGGCAGCCAGCAGGCGGCGCCGCCTGGCGTGCAGGACGCCGCCAGCCAGTTCGTCCAATTGACCTGGTTGTTCACGACCCGCCCCGAGCTGCTGCGCCCTGGCAACACCGTGGCCATGCCACTGGCATTGCCGCGCCGCGTCGGCAGCTGGGTTTACGACGTGCTGGCCCCGGAGCGCCTGGTCACACCGATCGGTGCGATCGACACTTACCACCTCAAACCGCGCCTGGGCGAGCGGCGGCCGGGCAACGAGTTGAGCGCCGAGGTCTGGTTCGCGCCGAGTCTGCAGTACCTGCCAGTGCGGATACGAATCCAACAGGACGCCGACACCTTTGTCGATCTGCTGATCAACGCCGCGCCGTTGCAGGCGGCGCCAGATGCGAGCGCGCCGCGCTGATCAGGCGTCAGGGGGAGCGACGAAGCGCGCCAGGTAGGCGTCGGCCGGCGCGGCGCCGCGCATCCGGCGCAGCATTTCGGCGGCTTGCACCAGCAGCGGCTGCAGCTCAGCGTCGCCCTTGGCTCGCTCCATGTTCAGGGCCAGGGACTCTGCGAGCGGGCCCATCTGGTGGTTCAGCTCGCGCACCGCATCGCGCTGGCGCGACGCGAACCCGCCGCTGTTGTCGCTGCTGGCAGCCGCAACCGGTTTGCGTTCCGGCGGTCGCTCAGCCAGGGTCGCGAGCACTTCGATGAAGCCCTCGGCCAGCAGGCCGGTCAGCGTCTGCTCGGGTTCGCCCAGGATCAGCTTGTGCAGGTCCTCGTCAGTCTTTTTGCCGTCGACCAGGATCAGTGCGCTGCGATAGCGCGGCGCCAGGCGATGCGCCCGCGTGGTGATTTCAGCCACGCCTTTGTCGGTCTTGCGGTAGACGGTTGCCATTGCGCGCGCAGGATAGCGCCGAGCTTCGTGTGCAGGGTCGCTCGGGCGCGAAAAATCGTGCGCTTGCGCACGTATAGTGGTCGAACTTGTCATCCTCCCGCGCGCGGCCCCGCCCGACCATGAACTACGAATGCATCCTCAGCGAGCGGCGCGACAACCCGGCTAGCAGCTTGGCCACCGGGGTCATCACCCTGAATCGGCCCAGACGGCACAACGCCTTGAATGATCGCTTGATGGACGAACTTTGCCACGCCCTTCAGGGCTTCGATGTCGACGACGGCGTCGGCTGCATCGTGCTCACCGGCAATGACAAAGCATTTGCAGCCGGCGCCGATGTCGGCGCCATGGCCGACTACAGCTACATGGATGCCTACCTCGGCAACTACATCACGCGCAATTGGGAGGCGCTGAAGTCGACACGCAAGCCGGTGATTGCGGCGGTGGCCGGCTTCGCCCTCGGCGGCGGCTGCGAGCTGGCGCTGGCCTGCGACTTCATCATCGCGGCCGACACGGCCCGCTTTGGGCAACCCGAGATCAAGCTCGGCATCATCCCGGGCGCTGGCGGCACCCAGCGCCTGCCCAGGGCGGTGGGCAAGGCCAAAGCCATGGACATGATCCTGACGGCACGCACGATGGACGCGGCCGAAGCCGAGCGCGCCGGGCTGGTCAGTCGCGTGGTCGCGGCCGACAAACTGCTCGATGAGGCCTTCGCCGCCGCAGGCGTGATCTGCGGCTTTGGTTTGCCCAGCGTGATGATGGCCAAGCAGTGCGTCAACCGTGCTTTCGAGTCCGGCCTGGCCGACGGTGTGACCTACGAACGCGGCGTCTTCCACTCCTTGTTCGCCACCGAAGACCAGAAGGAAGGCATGGCGGCCTTTCTCGGCAAGCGCAAACCCGTCTTCCAGCACCGCTGAGCGTCCACCATGAGCACTGCCTTGTTCGACCTGACCGGCCGCACTGCGCTGATCACCGGATCTTCGCGCGGCCTGGGCCGGGCCATGGCCGAGGGCCTGGCTGCGGCCGGGGCGCGCGTCGTCATCAACGGCACCGACGTGGCGCGGGTGGATGAAGCCGTGCGCGAGCTGGCAGCCGTCGGCCATACCGCGCAGGCCGCAGCCTTTGACGTCACGGACGAAGCCGCGGTGGTGCGCGCGTTCGAGGGCTTCGATGCGCGCGGCCTGGCCATCGACATCCTGGTCAACAACGCCGGCATCCAGTTGCGCAAGCCGATGCTCGAACTGAGCACGGCTGAATGGCACAAGGTGCTCGACACCAACCTCACCAGCGCCTTCGTCGTCGGCCGCGAAGCGGCGCGGCGCATGGTGGCGCGCGGCCGCGGCAAGATCATCAACATCGGCTCACTCACCAGCCAGCTAGCGCGCGCCACCGTGGCGCCCTACACCGTGGCCAAGGGCGGCATCAAGATGCTGACGCAGGCCATGGCGGCCGAGTGGGCGGCGCACGGCGTGCAGGCCAACGCCATCGGGCCGGGCTACATGTTGACCGACATGAACCAGGCCTTGATCGACAACCCGGTGTTCGATGCCTGGGTCAAGGGCCGCACACCTTCGAAGCGCTGGGGCAAGCCCGAAGAACTGGTCGGCGCGGCGGTATTCCTGGCCTCGGCGGCGTCGGACTATGTCAACGGCCAGATCCTTTACATCGACGGCGGGATGACGGCCGTGTTGTGATCCGGGCGTGCGGCCCTCAGGGTTTCTTCAGCAGCACCTTCCTGACCCAGCCGTCGCCCTTGGGTGAGGTCACCTTCATGTAGCCATTCTTCTCTTCGCCCAGGAAGAGCACCTCGTCCGTCTTGCTCAGCGCCATCAGCATGCCGGAGCCGTCGGCCGGGCCCTTCAGCACCTGGGCCCCGGCGATCTTGGCCACCATCACGTCGCCCTCGGCCGCCGCTCCGGCCTGAACACTGCCGGCCGCGTTGGCCTGGGCTGCAGGCCCCGCCTTGGCCTGGATCAGGCTGGCGTTGCTGCGGACAGCGCGTACGATGTTGTTCCAGTTGTCAAGGTAGGAAGCCGTGATGACTTTGCCCTCGTTGGTGTTCGTGTAGCCACCCAGTGCCGCGCCGCCACCGGCGCCGAACAGTGCGCCGCCGAGCGCGAAGTCGGTCTGCTTGGCGCTGCCCTCGGCGGCCGCGACCTGGATGCCCGAGCGCGTGTCGGCCAGCAGCATGCTGGTCTGCGCCTCCTTGAACTTCAGGCCGCCGGCGATCGCGCCGACCACTGCGCCGGCGCCGCCGAATCGGCCCATCAGGCCCCCCAGTGCGCCGCCGATGCCGCCAGCATTGCCTTCGCTGAAGACCACGCTGGGCGTGACGATGAAATCGGCCGCCACCATCTGGCCCCGGCCGATGTTGGAACCTGCCTGCATCTGCCCGCCGGTGGCCAGCGCTCGCTCCTGCATCATGTTCTGCATCCCGGCGCCGCGTTCGACAACCTGGAAGCAGTTGGATTGCTGGATCATCATGCGGATCAATCCGACCGGCGACTGCAGGCCGTATCGGCTCAGGCTGGCAATCACGGCGTCCTGCGGCTCCACCACCGCCAGCGTGCCCTTGGGCGCGTCGCACTTCTCGAGTTGGGCACTGACGTTCTGCGCGCCTTGCGGACCGGCGCTGCCCTGGGCCGCCGAGCCGCCTTCGCCCAAGGTCTGGGCCAGCGCGGAAGCCGTGAACATCGCGCACAGGCCGAGGGCCTGCAACATGCGGTTTAAAGCGTTGGTTGTGGTCATGTCGATCCTTTGCGCGGCTGCGCCGCGATGGCGGGCGCTCATTGGATTGTGGACGCGCGCGCCGGCCTTGTCATGCACTGCATGGACGTCTGCGCGGACGTCAGCGGTGGGCGAGCGTCAACCGCCGTGCTTGTCGGCTTCCGACGTGAAGCTGTCGGCGTAGAAGGCCTCGTTGGGCAGGCCGCAGTCGGCGACGAAGTCGCGCCGGGCGGCGTCGACCATCACCGGTGCGCCACAGGCATAGACCTCGTGGTCGGACAAGTCAGGCAGATCAGCCATCACGGCCTGGTGCACGAAGCCGGTGCGGCCGCGCCAGTCGTCTTCGGGTCGGGCATCGGACAACACTGGCACGTAACGCAGGCCGGGCATGGAAGCCGCGGCCTGCAGCGCCCAGGCGTGTTGATACAGGTCGCCCAAGTGACGGCAGCCCCAGTACAGAACCGAGGGACGGCTGCTGCCCTTGGCGCGCAGGTGGTCGATGATGGCCTTGATGGGTGCAAAGCCGGTGCCCGAGGCCAGCAACACGATCGGCTTGTCACTGTCGTCGCGCACGAAGAAGCTGCCGAGCGGCCCTTCCACACGCAGGATGTCCTTTTCCTTCATCGCGCCGAAGACATGGTCGGTGAACTTGCCGCCCGGCATGTGGCGCAGGTGCAGTTCGATCACCGGTGGCGCTCCGAGCTGCTCGGGCGCGGTCGCCATCGAGTAACTGCGGCGGGCGCCGTCCTTCAGGATGAACTCGACGTACTGGCCGGCCCGGTACTTGAAGTTCACCGTGGCGGGCAATTGCAGCGTCATCACCGCCACGTCGGGCGCGGGTCGGGTGAGCGTGGCCACGCGCGCGGGCATCTTGAGTGCCGGGTACTCGCCGGCTGCCGGTACGCTGCGCGCCTGCACCACGCAGTCGGTTTGCGGGGTGGCGCAGCAGGTCAGGATCCACCCTTCAGCCTCCTCGGTGTCCGACAAGGCCTTGCTCTGGTGCACTCCGTGGATCACGCGGCCCTCGACCAGGCGGCTCTTGCACGAGCCGCAAGCGCCGTCGCGGCAGCCGTACGGCAGGCCGATGCCGGCGCGGAGGGCGGCGGGCAGGATGGCTTCATCGCGGGCCACCTCGAAGTGAAGGCCGGCGGGTTGAACGGAGACTTTGAACGTCATGGGGCGGGGCAGGCGGGGCGCCAGGGCTTCTACACTGGTCGGAATTGTGCCCGCTGGCCCGCGGCCGCCCCCTCAAGCCTTGATGTTGCCCTTGTCGCGCGCTCGCCGCCCTGTGTTGCTGATCGTCGGCTGCGGTGACATTGGCCTGCGCGTTTTGCGCCTGCTGCAGCCGCGCTGGCGCGTGCTGGCACTGACCTCGTCGCCGCAACGTCGCGCAGCCCTACGCGCGGCCGGGGCGGTGCCCCTGGTGGGCAACCTCGATGACGCGCCCACGCTGGGGCGCCTGGCGGCGCTGGCCGACGCTGTTCTGCACCTCGCACCACCGCCGTCGCAGGGCGACACCGACCCGCGCACGCGCCAGCTGTTGCAGGCGCTGGCACGCAGCGCCCGCGTGCAACGCCTGGTGTACGCCAGCACCAGCGGCGTCTATGGCGACGCCGGCGGCGCGCGCTTCGACGAAACGCGGGCGGTGAACCCGGGCACGGATCGCGCGCGCCGCCGCGTCGATGCCGAGGCGCGCGTGCGCCACCACGGCCGCGCCTTCGGCGTGCGCACTTGCCTGCTGCGCGTGCCTGGCATCTACGCCCTCGACCGCGCGGGTGGGGACCCGCGCGAGCGCGTGCGGCGCGGCACCCCGGTGCTGGTGAACGCTGATGACGTTCACACCAACCACATCCATGCCGACGACCTGGCGCGGGCCTGTGTAGCGGCACTGGTTCGCGGCGCGCCGCAGCGGATCTACCACGTCTGCGACAGCAGTGAGTTGAAGATGGGCGAGCACTTCGACGCCGTGGCCGATGCCTTCGGCCTGGCGCGGCCGCCGCGGATGACACGCGGCGAGGCCGCCGTCAGCCTTTCCAACATGCAGATGAGTTTTCTGTCGGAATCGCGGCGCCTGGACAACCGGCGCTTGATCCGCGAACTGGGTGTCGATCTGCGCTACCCAACGCCTGCCAAGGCGTGGGCCGAGGCTGCTGGCCGCTAGGCGCTGCTACACGCCCGAAGCGCGTGCAATCGCCCGGGCCCGGTCGACGCTGCGCAATCCGACGTTCTGGCGTGCGCCGTCGCGCTCGATCTCCAGCGTCACGTCGCGTTCTGCCGGGCCGCCCGACCACAGACGGGTCCACAAGGTGTCGAGTGTGCTCACGGCCGCGCCGTCGATGGCCAGAATGCGGTCGCCAATCTGCAGGCCGGCGGCCTCGGCCGGGCTGTCGCCCGAAATGCGCACCACGTGCAGAACGCCCGACTGCTCGACGCAATTCACACCCAGCCAGGCGCGCCGGCTGGCACTTGACGTGCCGCGGGTGCGCAACTCGCCCAGGATGGGTTGCAGCAGGTCGGTTGGCACGAACATGTTGCCGGGCTGGCGCGGGCCTTCGCCGCGCGTGTCCGCCCGCGTGTCGGCCACCACCAGCGAACCGATCCCGACCAGCTCACCGCGGCTGTTGAACAAGCCTGCGCCACTATGGTCGGTTCGTGCCGGTGCGGTGAACAAGGCCTCGTCGATGCGGTACTCCCAAAAGCCAGCGAAGCTGCGGCGCGAGATCAGTCGGGCCATGCTGAGCTGGCCGCTGTCACCGCCGCTGGCCACCAGCAAGGATTCGTCGTTCGAGACGCTGCGCGATCCGCCCAGCGGCGCCGCCGCAATGCGCAAGGGCGCCAGGGCTTGCAGCAGGCCGAAGCCAGTGGCCAGGTCGTAGCCGACGACGCGTGCGGGCACCGTGCGGGCGTCGTCCAGGACGAGTTGAATCTGATCCGCCTCGAGCACCAGGTAGCCGATCGTCAGCACCAGATCGTCCGCGCCGATCACCACACCCGAGCCCTGACGCACGCGGCCCAGGGTGGCGATGGAGCGGGCGTCTTCGAGCGCCAGGACCTGGACCCCGACGACGGCCTGGCTGGCACGCTCCAGGGCGCGCGACTGCGCTTCGAGTTCAGTGGGTGGGGCTGCAGCCTGGGCCGCTGCGGCCCACCAAAAGCCGATCCAGCCCAGCACCCGGATCGTCGTTTTCAGCATCGTCCGCATCCCGCACCTCCTGCAGTCCAGGCCACAGGATGCGCCAAGCGGGCGGCGGGCGCAATGCCTGCGGCCGCGGCAGGGTCAACGTCGGCGGCCGAAGGGTGTCTGGCCGCGCCAATAGCGAATCATCAGGAAGCCGCCAAGCATGCCGCCCAGGTGGGCGAAGTGGGCAATGCCACTCGGGCCCAACAAGCCCATGACGAGTTCAAAGGCACCGAAGATGGCGACGAAGTACTTCGCCTTCATCGGGATTGGCGGTATCAGCAGCACGATGGTGCGATTCGGGAACAGCATGCCAAAGGCGAGCAACAGGCCGTAGGTTGCGCCCGAGGCGCCCAGCGTCGGCACGCTTGAGCCGATCAGAAAGGTCCAGCCGAGTTGAACCAGGGCGGCCGCAACCGAACTCGCGAGCAGAAACTGGATGAAGCGCTTAGCGCCCCACAGGCACTCGATCTCGGCACCGAACATCCACAGCGCCAGCATGTTGAACAGCAGGTGCGTGAAGTCGCCATGCAGGAAGGCGTAGGTCAGCACTTGCCACGGCATGAAGCGGCCGCTTTGCAGCGGCCACAAGGCAAACCACAGCTCGACAACCGGTGGCAGCAGCAACTGCACACAGAATATGCCGACGCACAACAGGAGCAGGAACTTGGTGACCTGTGGAAGCGACGGCATGGCGATTTGGATGGTGCCCGGGGCCGGACTCGAACCGGCACGCCTTGCGGCGAGGGATTTTGAGTCCCTTGCGTCTACCGATTTCGCCACCCGGGCAAGAGATTGAAAGCACGCGGTAGCGCGTCGGCGGGAATTATCACACGCAGCCTGCAGCCATCCGGGGCGGCTGCCACAATGCCGCGATGCCCTCCTACAAGACCCTCGAAGACGTCATCGGCGCGACGCCGCTGGTGCAGTTGCAACGCCTGCCCGGCGCCGCCAATGCGCAGCGCGGCAATGTGATCCTGGGCAAGCTGGAGGGCAACAACCCGGCGGGCTCGGTCAAGGACCGGCCGGCGCTGAGCATGATCCGCCGGGCCGAAGAGCGCGGCGATATCACGCCGGGCGATGTGCTGGTCGAGGCCACCTCGGGCAATACCGGCATCGCGCTGGCGATGGCCGCAGCGATTCGCGGCTACCGCATGGTCTTGATCATGCCGGAGGACTTGTCGATCGAGCGCGCCCAGACCATGAAGGCCTTCGGCGCCGAACTGGTGCTGACGCCGCGCTCGGGCGGTATGGAGTACGCGCGCGACCTGGCCTTGCAGATGCAGGCTGACGGCAAAGGTCGTGTGCTCGACCAGTTCGCCAACGCCGACAACCCGCGCGTCCACTACGAGACCACTGGCCCGGAGATCTGGCGCGACACCGATGGCCACATCACGCATTTCGTCAGCGCCATGGGCACCACCGGCACCATCACCGGCGTGTCGCGCTTCCTGAAGGAGCAGAACCCCGCGGTGCGCATCGTCGGCGCGCAGCCCAGCGAGGGCTCGCGCATTCCGGGCATCCGCAAGTGGCCCGAGGCCTACCTGCCCAAGATCTATGACCCGACGCACGTTGACGAGATCGTCCTGGTCAGCCAGGCCGATGCCGAAGACATGGCGCGCCGATTGGCCCGCGATGAAGGCATCTTTGCCGGCATCTCGGCGGCGGGCGCCTGCTGCGTGGCCTTGCGCCTGGCCGAGCGGCTGGAGAACGCCACCGTCGTGTTCATCGTCTGCGACCGCGGCGATCGCTATTTGTCGACGGGTGTGTTTCCGGCGTGAGCTTTCGCTACTGCCCGACCTGCGCCCACGAGCTCGCGCTGATCGAGCAGCTCGAAGACGGCGGCCCGAAGGCGCGCCTGCGCTGCGCGGTCTGCGGCTTCACGCACTGGAACAACCCGACGCCGGTGCTGGCCGCGGTGGTTGAGTGCACCGACCGCGACGGCCAGATCCTGCTGGCACGCAACGCCGCGTGGCCGGGCCGGCGCTTCGCGCTGATCACGGGTTTCATGGAGGCGGGTGAGACGCCCGCGGCCGGCATCGCGCGTGAGGTGGCCGAGGAAACGGCGTTGACGGTCGACGCCCTGGCCCTGATCGGCGTCTACGATTTCCAGCGCATGAACCAGATCATCATCGCGTACCACGCCCAAGCCCGCGGCGAGGTGCGCCTGTCGCCCGAGCTGGCCGAGTACAAGCTGTTCACGCCGCAGAACGTCAAATGCTGGGCCTCGGGCACCGGCCAGGCGTTGGCCGATTGGCTGCGCAGCCGGGGCCATGAGCCGAGCTTCATCGACTGGGCGACTCGCGCCTAGGCCCCTAAAATCGCCCACGAATTGAAGGACACCCGTATGGAAGCGCAGAAAGAACTCGACACCCGCGGCCTGAACTGCCCGCTGCCCATCCTCAAGGCGAAGAAAGCCCTGGCCGACATGCTCAGCGGCGAAGTGCTCAAGGTGGTGGCCACCGACCCGGGGTCGGTGCGCGACTTCCAGGCTTTCGCTCGCCAGACCGGCAATGAACTGGTCGAACAGAACAGCAGTGCGACTGAGTTCGTGCACTACCTGCGCCGCAGGTAGCCACCAACGCCCCTGACGAGGGGTCTGGCGCTAGAGGCTCAGCGTCTTGAGATAGTCGCGAAAGCCCGGCCCGAGTTGCGGGTGTTTAAGTGCCAGTTCGACGTTGGCCTGCAGGAAACCTTCCTTGCTGCCGCAGTCGTAGCGCCGGCCCTCGTAGCGGTAGGCAAACACCTTCTCCCGCCGCAGCAGCCCGGCAATCCCGTCGGTGAGCTGGATCTCGCCACCCACGCCGCGTTGCTGGTTGGCGATTTCGTGGAATACACCGGGGGTGAGGATGTAGCGCCCGGCCACGCCCAGCCGCGAGGGCGCGTCGGCGGGCTTGGGCTTTTCGACGATGCGGTCGATGTTGACGAGGCGCTCGTTGACGGCTGTGCCAGCCACGATGCCGTAGCGCTGGGTCTGGTCGGCGGGCACTTCTTGCACTGCCAGCATCGACACGCGCCATTCATTGAATTGCTCAACCATTTGCGACAGCACCGGCGGCGTGCCGACCATCAGGTCGTCGGCCAGCAGCACGGCAAAAGGCTCATTGCCGACGAGCTTCTGGCCGCACAGCACGGCGTGGCCCAAACCGAGGGCCTGGGCCTGGCGGACGTAGATGCAATCCATGTCGTCGGGCTTGACGCTGCGCACAACGTGCAGTAATTCCGCCTTACCCGCTTGTTCAAGGGCTACTTCCAACTCGAACGTCATGTCAAAGTGGTCCTCGATGGGTCGCTTGTGGCGGCCCGTGACGAAGATCATCTCTCTGACGCCGGCGGCATACGCCTCTTCAACCGCATACTGAATCAGCGGTTTGTCGACCACCGGCAACATCTCCTTCGGTTGCGCCTTGGTGGCGGGCAGGAATCGGGTGCCGAGGCCTGCAACGGGAAAAATCGCCTTTTTTATGTGCATTTGCTTACAATTAACGCAAGGGAGACGGGCAGATTCTGGCACGCGGGTTGATTGCGCCTGCCGTGCAAACTGCCTGAGGGGTGCATGGACGTCCTGATTGTTGAGCCGCTGGAGCCGGACGTCATGCAGTGGCTGGGCGAGCGCCATGCCGTGCGGTACGCGCCCGAACTGGCGCGCGACCCGCGGGCCCTGCGCCAGGCGCTGTTCAACGTGCGCGCCCTTGTGATTCCGCCGTCTGTGGCGCTGGATGCCCAGGTGCTGCACTACGCGCCTGTGTTGCGGGCCGTCGGCCGCCTCAGCTCCGGTGCCGAAAACATCGACATCGATGCCTGTGGCCGCGCTGGCGTCGAGGTGGTACGCAGCGTCACGGCCAGCGCCGTAGCCGAGGCCGAGTTCATGGTCGGGGCGCTGCTGGCCATGTTGCGCCGCGTGCCGGTGGTCAACGCCGAGGGCTTGCTTGTAGGACGCGAACTGGGCGGCGCCACCATCGGCCTGATCGGCATGGTGCCGGCCGCCCGTTCGCTGGCGCAATTGCTGGCCGCCTTCGGTTCACGCGTGGCGGGCTACGACCCCTCGGTGCACGCCTCCGACAACGTCTGGAACCGCTGGCGCGTCGAGCCACTGCCGCTGCGCGAACTGATGGAGCAGAGCGACGGCGTTTGCGTGCAACTGGCTTACTTCACCCGCTATCAGGGCTTGATCGGTGAGCGCTTCCTGCCGTTTTGCAAACCCAACCAGGTGGTGGTGAGCATCGCCCACTCAAGCCTGTTCGACGAAGCGGCGCTGGCCGACGTGCTGGCGACCGGCCGCATGGCCGCTGCCTGGTTCGACAGCCTGGAGCCCGGCGCGATGGACCCGGGTCGGCCGCTGCACGACATCGATACCCTGCAGATCACGCCGCGCGTGGCGGCCACCACGCGGGAGTCGCGCATCCGCAGCGCCTGGGCCGTGGCCCGGCGCATCGATGAAATCCTGACGGCCGGCAGCGCGCCCAAGCGCGCCGAGTTCAAGGCGACGGCACCAGACGTTTCGCTTGATCTTCCAGCTGACGAAGCGTCTGGCTGAACTCCGCCAGGCGCAGGCGCTCCTGCTCCACCACGGCCGCCGGGGCGCGCGCCACGAAGCCTGAGTTACCCAACTTGGCTTCGGCCTTGAGCACCTCGCCCTGCAGGCGCGCAATCTCCTTGGCCAGTCGAGCTTGTTCTGCTGCCGGATCGATCTGCACCTTGAGGGCAAAGCGGGCGTCGCCCACCACGGCCACGGGCGCGTTCTGCGTGGCCTGCGCGAACGCCGCCTCGTCGGGCAGCCGCTCGACGTCCGACAGCTTGGCCAGGGCTTTGAGCAGCGGCGCGGCAGCGTCGAAGAAGGCGGTCTCGCCGAAGGCCAACAGCGGCACGCGCTCGGCCGGTGACAGCGACATCCCACTGCGCAGGTTGCGGCAGGCACCCACTACGGCCTTCAACTGCACGACCCAGGCGTCGGCCTGCGCGTCTATGCGCTCGGGCTGGGCCACGGGGTAGGGCGCCGTGACGACGCCGTTGTCGGCGCCAGCCACCTTGCGCTGCGCGACAGGTGCCACCCGCTCCCACAGCTCGGCGGTGATGAAGGGTGTCAGCGGGTGCAGTAGGCGTAACACGGTTTCCAGCACGCGGATCAGCGTGCGCCGCGCGGCGCGCTGCTGCGCGGCGTCGCCGCCTTGGATCTGCACCTTGGCAATCTCGAGGTACCAGTCGCAGTACTCGTCCCAGACGAAGCTGTAAACCGCGTTGGCGACGTTGTCGAGCCGGTAGTCGGCAAAGCCCTGCGCCACGGCGGCCTCAACGCGCTGCAACTCACCGACGATCCAGCGGTCGGCCATCGAGAAGTCGAGATAGCCGCCCTCAGCGGCGGCTTGCCCGCCGCCCGCCTGATTCACGCACTCCTCGGCGCCATGCGGCGCGAAGCCGCAGTCTTGCCCCTCGCAGTTCATCAACACGAAGCGCGTCGCGTTCCAGAGCTTGTTGCAGAAGTTGCGGTAGCCCTCGCAGCGCTGGGTGTCGAAATTGATGCTGCGGCCCAGGCTGGCGTAGCTGGCCATGGTGAAACGCAGGGCGTCGGCGCCATACGCCGGCATGCCGTTCGGGAACTCTTTCCGAACGCGTGCGGCGACCTTGGGTGCGGTTTCGGGTTTGCGCAGGCCAGTCGTGCTCTTCTTGACCAGGGTGTCGATGTCGCAGCCCTGGATCAGGTCCACCGGGTCGAGCACATTGCCTTCGCTCTTGCTCATCTTCTTGCCGTGCGCGTCATGCACCAGGCCGTGGATGTAGACGTCCTTGAACGGCACCTTGCCCGTGAAGTGCAGCGTCATCATGATCATCCGGGCGACCCAGAAGAAAATGATGTCGTGGCCGGTGATGAGCACGTTGGACGGCAGGAACAGGTCCTGCTCGACGGTCTTGGCTGGCCAGCCGAGGGTCGAGAAGGGGAACTGCGAGGCCGAGTACCAGGTGTCGAGCACGTCTTCGTCGCGCTTCAACTCGCCCTGATAGCCGGCGGCGGTGGCCTTGGCACGCGCCTCTTCTTCGCTGCGCGCCACAAAGAGTTCGCCGCCCGTGCCGTACCAGGCCGGAATCTGGTGCCCCCACCAGAGCTGGCGTGAGATGCACCAGTCCTGGATGTTCTTCATCCACTGGTTCCAGGTGTTGACCCACTGCGGCGGCACGAAGCGCACATCGCCGCGCTCCACCGCGGCCATCGCGCGGCCGGCGATCGACTCGCCGTCATGCCAAGGCTTGGTCATGGCCATGAACCACTGGTCGGTCAGCATCGGCTCGACGATCTGGCCGGTGCGCGCACAGCGCGGCACCGTCAACTTGTGCTTTTTCACTTCCACCAGCAAGCCGAGCGCTTCCAGATCGGCGACGACGCGCTTGCGCGCGACGAAGCGGTCCAGGCCGCGGTAGGGCAGGGGTGCGTTGTCGTTGACCGTGGCATCGAGCGCCAGCACGCCGATCATCGGCAAGCCATGACGCTGGCCGACCGCATAGTCATTCGCGTCGTGCGCCGGCGTGACCTTGACCACGCCGGTGCCGAAGGCGCGATCGACATAGGCGTCGGCGATGACGGGGATCGTGCGGTCGCACAGCGGCAGCGTGACTTGTTTGCCGACCAGCGCTGCGTCGCGCTCGTCTTCCGGGTGCACCATCAGCGCGGTGTCGCCAAGCATGGTTTCCGGCCGCGTGGTGGCCACCACCAACGATCCCGAGCCATCCCCCAGCGGATAGCGGATGTGCCAGAGGAAGCCATCTTCCTCTTCGCTCTCGACCTCGAGGTCCGACACGGCAGAGCGCAGCACCGGGTCCCAACTCACCAGGCGCTTGCCGCGGTAGATCAGGCCTTCTTCGAACAGCCGCACAAAGGTCTCGTTGACGACGGCCGACTGCTTCGCGTCCATCGTGAAGTACTCGCGGCTCCAATCCACCGTGTCGCCGATGCGCCGCATCTGCCCGGTGATGGTGTTGCCGCTTTCCTGCTTCCAGTCCCAGATGCGCGCGACGAAGTTCTTGCGCCCGATGTCGTGCCGGCTCTTGCCTTCGTCTTGCAACTGGCGTTCGACGACGATCTGCGTGGCGATGCCGGCGTGATCTGTTCCCGGCAGCCACAGCGTGTTGAAGCCACGCATGCGGTGGTAGCGCGTCAGCGCATCCATGATGGTGTGGTTGAAGCCATGGCCCATGTGCAGCGTGCCCGTCACGTTGGGCGGCGGCAGCTGGATGCTGAACGAAGGCTTGGCCGCATCGAGCGTCGGCGCGAACAGACCGGGCGCGGCCCAGCGGGCGGCCCATTGCGCCTCGATGGTGGCGGGCTCGAAGGACTTGGCAAGTTCGGTCATGGCAGCAAACGAAGGCAACACACGCCGACACAAAAAGTTGTCAACGCGCGCAGGGTCTCAGGGGTTGGATGGATTCTAGGTCGTGCTACCTTGGCGCCGCCCCTTCCCGGAGACACCCATGACCCTCAACGCCCGCCGCACCTGGCGCACCCTGGCATGTGCCGTACCGATGTTCCTTGCAGCGTGCGGTGGGGGTGGTGGCGACGACGGCGGTAGCGGCAACCCGCCGCCGCTCAGTTGCAGCGTGATTGGGGGCGGTGGCAACTCGCAACCCCTGCCACCGCTCAATGGCAGCGTCGCGGGTCTGCAGGGATGGCTTCGGGCCTACATGAACGACTCGTACTTCTGGTACGCACTGGCGCCGAACCCATCGCCTGCGGGCTATGCCACGGTGGGGTCGTACTTTGATGCATTGATCTACCAGGGAGGCCCCATCGTAGGGGACCCGACCGGTGCACGCTGGCCAAGTGACCGTTACAGCAACTACCAGACGACCGAGAGCTTCAACCGTTTCTTTGGAGATGGCCAGACCCTGGGCTACGGCGTCGCCGTCGCCGGCCTGGAGGTGACCGTGCCGACGCCGCAGCCGGCACAGCCTCTGTATGTGCGCTACATCGAGCCCGCTTCGCCGGCGGCAGCAGCCGGCGTGGTTCGTGGCGACCGGGTTATCTCGCTCAATGGCGTTTCCGCGGCAACGGCCATAAGCAACAACGACTTCTCGGCGCTCACCCCCAATGCTGTCGGCGACTCGTTGACGCTGGTGCTGCGCAACGCCGCGGGCGCACAGCGCAGCGTGGTGCTGCCGGCGGCCATCTACGCCCTCACGCCGGTACAGAACGCGCGGGCGCTGGTAACCGACCGCGGTCGACAGTTTGGCTACGTGATGGTCAAGGACATGATCGCCCAGGCCACCGAGCCGCTAGACGCTACGTTCGCAAGCTTCCGCGCCCAGGGCGTTCAAGACGTGGTGATCGACATGCGCTACAACGGCGGCGGCCTCGTCTCGACGGGCTGTACCCTGGCCTCTTACGCAGCAGGCTCCCGCGCCAGCGGCCAAACCTTTGCCGGTCTGCGCTACAACGACCGCAAGCAGGCCAGCAACCAAGACTTCTTGTTTGCCACTAACCAAGCGCAGTGGAGTGGCGTGTCCCGAGTCTTTGTGCTGGTTGGCCAACGCACTTGTTCAGCCAGCGAGCAGGTCATCAACGGCTTGCGCGGCGTGGGCGTGAACGTGGTGGCCATCGGCGACACCACCTGCGGCAAGCCCGTCGGCTTCCTGCCGCAGGGAGATTCCTACGGTACGACCTACAGCGTTGTCAACTTCGAGAGCGTCAATGCCCGCAATGAAGGGCGCTATTTCGACGGCTTCCAGGCCACCTGCGCGGTCGCCGAAGACTTCACCCGTCCCACAGGTTCAACCACCGACCCCCTGCTGGTCGCCGCCGCCCACCACATGGACAACGGTGCCTGCCCCGCTGGCACCGCGCTGCGCGAGCAGCCCTTGTCGCGCCAGGTCGGGCCGCGCGCACGCTACAGTGGTGCCGATGGTGGCGAGCGCACGGGGATGTCGGCGCGTTGATGCAGCGCGCTTCGCGTTGCCGCCTTGTTCTGCGGCGATGCCGATTGGGGTGAGTGATGCGTGAGGTGGATCTGTTCGTCATCGGCGGCGGCTCGGGCGGCGTGCGCGCCGCGCGGGTGGCGGCGCAGCACGGCGCGCGCGTGGCGCTGGCCGAGGCCTACCGCGTCGGCGGCACCTGCGTCATCCGCGGCTGCGTGCCGAAGAAGCTGATGGTGCTGGCCTCGCGCTTTGCCCAGGCCTACACCGACGGCCCGTCTTTCGGCTGGCATGCCGCCATGGCGCCGCGCTTTTCCTGGGCTGACCTGATGGGCCGGGTGCGCGCCGAGGTGACGCGCCTGGAGTCGGTGTACACCGCCAATCTGCTCAAGGCCGGGGTGGCCCTGCACGCTGAGCGCGCGGTGCTCGACGACGCGCACACCGTGCGATTGCTCGGCAGCGGCGAGACTTTTCGCGCCGGTCGCATCCTCATTGCCACCGGCGGCGAACCACAACTGTTGCCCGACATTCCGGGAGGCGACTTGGCTTCGAGCTCGAACGATGTGTTCGACTGGCCAGAGCAGCCGCGCCGCGTGGTGGTGCAGGGCGCCGGCTACATCGCGCTAGAGTTCGCCTGCCTGTTGCGCCGCCTCGGCTCCGACGTGACGGTGGTGATGCGCGGTGAGCGTGTGCTGCGCGGCTTTGACGAGGAAGTGCGCAGCCACCTGCAGGCCCAGTTGGAAGGCCAGGGCATCCGCTTCATTCCCGGCGCGGCGGTGGCCGAGATCGCCGCGCGGCGCGACGGCCTGACGGTGACGCTCGATGTTGGTCAGGTGCTCGACGCCAACGCCGTGCTGCGCGCCATCGGCCGCCACCCCAACACGGCAGGCCTGGGCCTGGAGGCTGCGGGCGTGAAGCTCGACGCGGCCGGCGCGGTGGCCGTCGATGTGCACGGCCAGAGCAGCGTGCCGCACATCCACGCCGTGGGCGACGTGACGGACCGCGTGCAACTCACCCCGGCCGCCATCCGCGAAGGACAGTCCTATGCCGATGCCGTATTCGGCGGCCGCGACCCCGCCGCCCAGCCGCACCTCGGCGCGCATGCCCTGGTGCCCTGCGCCGTGTTCACCACGCCCGAAGTGGCAACCGTCGGCCTGACGGAAGCCGAGGCCCTGGCCCGGCATGCCGACGTCGACATCTACAGCACCGAGTTCCGCGCCATGAAGGCAGCCTTTGCCGGCAGCGAAGAGCGCACGCTGATGAAGCTGGTGGTGCAGCGCTCGACCGACCGCGTGCTCGGCTGCCACATCGTCGGCGCCGAGGCGGCGGAGATGATCCAGCTGATCGGCGTGGCGCTGACGCTCGGCGCCACCAAGGCCAGCCT
This sequence comes from Burkholderiales bacterium, assembly GCA_031403815.1. Taxonomy (GTDB): domain Bacteria; phylum Pseudomonadota; class Gammaproteobacteria; order Burkholderiales; family Burkholderiaceae_C; genus CADEEN01. The sequence continues at coordinate 17,259 of JANNGJ010000011.1, forward strand.
CGATGCGACGCTGGCGGTGCACCCGACAGCGGCGGAGGAGCTGGTGACGATGCGCACGCCGACGCGGCGGCATGGCGCGGTTCGCGCGGCAGGCGCCTGAGCGACTCCCCGTTGCGGCTGAGTTCGCGGGCGCACGCGTTCCTACATCCGCGTATGCCGCGAACGCGGGGCAGCCGCTGATGCTCATGTCCCCCGGGCCGGGCTTCGCCCGACCCGCCTCCTTGACTTCGCAACAGCGGCCACCCCACGCTCGCGGCAAGGCGCCCCAGTGGCCCGATCTCGCGCCACTGTCGCGCGCCCTGGTTTCCCCGGGCGGCGCCCAGCGCAACGCCTACATGAACAAATGCTCGCCCGCGTTCTCGCCGCCGAGCACCACGTAATTGACCTTCTTCAGGTCTGACAACTGTGTGCCGCCGGCATAGCTGATCGAGCTTTGCAGGTCCTCGCGCATCTCGCGCAGGGTGTCGGCCAGCGCGCCCTTGATGGGCTCGAGGATGCGTTTGCCTTCGACGTGTTTGTACTCGCCCTTGTTGAAGTCCGAGGCCGAGCCGTAGTACTCCTTGTACAGCTTGCCGTCGACCTCCACTGTCGCGCCCGGGCTCTCTTCGTGGCCAGCGAAGAGCGAACCCACCATCACCATCGCCGCACCGAAGCGCACGCTCTTGGCGATGTCGCCGTGGTGGCGGATGCCACCGTCGGCAACGATGGGTTTGGTGGCCACACGCGCGCACCACTTCAAGGCTGACAGCTGCCAGCCGCCGGTGCCGAAGCCGGTTTTCAGCTTGGTGATGCAGACCTTGCCCGGGCCGACGCCGACCTTGGTGGCGTCTGCCCCCCAGTTCTCGAGGTCGATCACAGCCTCGGGCGTGGCCACGTTGCCGGCGATGACGAAGGTCTTGGGCAGCCGGGTCTTGATGTGCTCGATCATCTTGCGCACGCTTTCGGCATGGCCGTGGGCGATGTCGATGGTGATGTAGTCGGCGCCCACGCCCTCAGCGGCCAGGCGGTCGATGACGGCGGCGTCACTGTCTTTCACGCCGGCACTGATGGAAACGAACAGGCCGAGCTTGCGCATGCGCTGGGCGAAGGCCACGCTGTCGAGGTCGAAGCGGTGCATCACGTAGAAGTGCTCGCTGCGCGCCAGGCTCTCGGCGATGGCTTCGTCGAGCACCGTCTTCATGTTCGCTGGCACCACCGGCAGCTTGAAGCGCCGCGGGCCGAACTCGATCGAGGTGTCACACTCGGCGCGGCTGTTGACGCGGCATTTGCGCGGCAGCAGCAGGATGTTGTCGTAGTCGAAGATTTCCACGGTGCACCTCGGCGCAGGCAATAAAAAACCGGGCGCGACAGATGCCGAGCCCGGTGCGGCATTCTACGCACGGCCGCTGCGGCGAACGTTGATCTGCCCGGGCGTGCCCCCGCAGTGGTGCTGCGGGCTTACCATGCCGGACTGTGACGGAATGCCTCCACCCGCGGTCCAGACGTGCCGACAACAGCACTGTTACCACGAACAGGCACGGGTAGAGTCGACGGGCACTTGTGGTCCGACTGTGGCGGACCGTGCCAGAGACTCACACCATGTCACTCACCCAACGCTCCGAGAAGGCTCAGGTGGTCGACCCGTCGGCAGGCCTGACCCGGCGCTGGCGTCTGCCATGGACGTCCGCGGCAGACGCGCCGGCTGCTCCGCTGTCTTCCACCGTGGCACCACCGGCGCCGCCCACGACCGCGGGCGAGCCGCACGTCGCCGTCGTGCGTGCAAGAGCGCCGTCGGTCGCCACTGGCGATGCAGAGTACCGTGGACTCTTCGAATCCTTGTTCTCGGCGACCACTGAAGGCGTGCTCGTGTGCGGCCCCGGCGGTCTGATCCGGGCATGCAACACACCGGCCGCGGCCATTCTCGGCGTGATGCCTCGTGTCCTCCTCAGACGGCCCTGGCAAGACCACCTGGCGCAGCCGGCGGGTGAGGGGGTGGCGCCGTGTGATGGCGAAGCGACGATCCTGGGCGCCGAGCCTGCGCGACGCGCGATGTTGCGCGTGATGTCGTTGGGCCCGACCGCAGGCGGTGGCTGGCTGGTGTTTCTTCGCGATGACCGTGAAGCTCTGGCCACGACGCACAAGCTCGAACAGCTGGCCAACTTCGACAGCCTGACCGGGCTGGCGAACCGCGCTCTGTTCCGCGAGAGCCTGCAGGCGGCGATGCAACGGACCCGGCGCAGCCAACAGACGCTCGCGCTGATGTTTATCGACCTCGATCGGTTCAAGCTGATCAACGACGACCTCGGTCATGCCGTCGGTGACCGCGTACTCAAGCATGTGGCGACCACCTTGAAGGCCTGCCTGCGCGGCGCCGACACCGTGTTGCGCACCGGGAGCGAGTCATTCACGCTGTCGCGCCTGGGTGGCGACGAGTTCACGGTGATTGCCGAGAACGTCGGCTCGGTCGAGAACGCGGCCCACGTTGCCCAGCGCGTGCTGGACGCCCTGGCCGAGCCGCTGCAAGTCGACAGTGAAGAACTGGTCGTTTCAGCCAGCATCGGGATTGCGCTGTACCCGATCGACGATGTCGACGTCGACGGCCTGATCCGTCATGCCGACATGGCAATGTACCGGTCCAAGGCCGCCGGCCGCAATGCCTACAGTTTCTTCAGCGAGGAGCTCAACGCCGCCAATGGTGCGCGCATCTCGCTCGAATCGAGTCTGCGCCGCGCCATCGAGCGGCACGAGTTCGAACTTCACTACCAGCCCAAGGCGGATCTGAAGACCGGCCGAATCGTGGGTGCCGAGGCCTTGCTGCGCTGGAATCGACCCGAGCACGGCATGGTGGCACCTGATGGCTTCATCGGGGTGCTCGAGGAAACCGGCATGATCATGCCGGTGGGCGCTTGGGTTATTCGCACCAGCGTGGCCCAGATGGCCGAGTGGGATCGCTGCGGCTTGCCACCCTTGCGCGTGAGCTCCAACTTGTCGGCGCGCCAGTTCCGGCACCAGTACATCGCGACATTGATCGAAGACTCCCTGCGCGAGCACGCGATTGATCCGCGACGTTACGAGATCGAGCTGACCGAGTCGCTGCTGATGGAGGATACCGAGGCTAACCGCGCCCTGCTGGAGAACTTCCGCCGCATGGGCGTCGGGCTGGCGATCGACGATTTCGGCACCGGTCACTCGTCGCTCGCCTACCTCAAGCGATTCGCGATCGACACCTTGAAGATCGACCGCTCGTTCGTGAAGTCGCTGCCAGAGAACAACGAAGACATGGCGATCGCCACGGCCATTGTGGCGCTGGGTCGCAGCATGCAGATGCGCATCGTGGCCGAGGGTGTGGAGACCGAGGCACAGGCACAAGCCCTGCGCGGCTTGGGATGCGATGAGATTCAGGGTTACCTGCTGAGTCGACCGATGAGCGCACAGGCCTTCGCGCTTTGGCTTGAGAAGCGTAGTCATCCGGGGAGCAGCGTGCACCGGGCGTTTGGTCCCGTGCGAGACGCCGGCCCCAGCACCGGATTCGACGTGCCCGCAGACATGTAGGGCACTTCACGTCGCCGCGTGCTGCGTCGTTCGCCGACCCCCCCGCGAGCTTGTCGATCGTTTGCTCCAGCGCGTGACTCCTAGAATCGTGGGATGTCCCCCGATAATGCTCGCCTGCTCGACAGTCTCAACCCTGAGCAACTCGCGGCCGTCACGCTGCCGGCCGAGCCGGCCCTGATCCTGGCCGGCGCGGGTTCGGGCAAGACCCGCGTACTCACCACGCGCATCGCCTGGCTGCTCAACACGGGCCAAGTTTCTCCGGGCGGCCTGCTGGCGGTGACCTTCACCAACAAGGCCGCCAAGGAGATGCTGACGCGCCTGACCACCATGCTGCCGGTGAACGTGCGCGGCATGTGGATCGGCACCTTCCACGGCCTGTGCAACCGCTTCCTGCGCGCGCACTGGAAGCTGGCCGGCCTGCCGCAGGGTTTTCAGATCCTCGACAGCGCCGACTCGCTGTCGGCCGTC
>JANNGJ010000012.1:0-3201 GCA_031403815.1 Burkholderiales bacterium
GCGCGCCGCCACTTCATGGCGGTGCCGGACTACCAGCGCGCCGAGCTGCGCTATGCCGCCGACTACCTGGCGCCCAAGGCCGCACTGCGCCTGCTGCGCATGGAGCCCGTGAAGGACCTGCGGCGCATGACGCTGAGCTTCCCGCTGCCCGATCTGCGTGCCGATGCCGGCAGCAAGCCGGCCGAACTGGTGGCCTTCGTGCTCGGGACCGAAGGTGCGGGCAGCCTGCTGGCGGCCCTGAAGCAGGAGGGCCACGCCACCGGCCTCTCAGTCGGCGCCGACGCCGATACGCCTGACTACGGTTCCTTTGACATGGCGGAGAACCTGACGCCGCAGGGCCTGGACCAGTACCCGCGCGTGCTGGCGATGGTGTTCGCTGCCATCGACCAGCTGCGTCGCAGCGGCGTGCCGGCGCATGTGTTCAACGAGCGGCGCACCATGGCCACGCTGGATGAGCGCTTCCGCGACAAAGGCGAGGGCGCCAACCTGGCGGTGGCCCTGGCCAACCTGGTGATGGACTATCCGATCGACGTCGCCGAGCGCGTACCTTACCTGTGGCTGCGCGAGGACCCGGCGGCGGTACAGCGCGTGCTCGGCCAGTTGCGGCCCGACAACCTGCTCGTCACGCTGGTGGCCAAAGGTCTGCCCACCGACCAGACCGCCCCCTATTTCGCCACGCGCTACAGCTATGTCGAAGACACCGGCCCGGCGTGGGCGGCGCTGCAACAACCGCCAAGCGTGGCTGCTCTGCGCCTGCCGGCACCGAACAGCTATGTGCCCACACGCACTGAGGTGCTGCCGATCAAGCCCGCACGCTTGATCGACGAGCCCGCATTGAGCCTGTACTACGCGCAGGACACCGAGTTTCAGCGTCCACTTGTGACCCATGTGGTGCGCATGCGCCTGCCGCGGGCGCTGGCCTCACGGCGCAACGCGGCGCTGCTCTACTTTTACCAGGCCTGCGTCAAGGAAGCGCTGAACGAGACAACCTACACCGCGGCTGAAGCCGGCTTGAAGTTCGACTTCGGCGCCTCGCTCGAAGGCGTCGTGCTCAGCATCGATGGCTACGACGCGTCGGCCGGGCGCCTGCTCGACGAAGTCCTTGCCGGGCTGCGCGACTGCCCCTTGTCGGCCGAGCGCTATGCAGCCCTCAAGGACCGCCTGTTGCGCGACTTGTCGGCCTTCGAGCGCGTGGATGCCTACATGACGTTGCTGGAGTCGCGCCGACGTGTGGTGCGCGAGTTTCACTACCGGCCCGACGAATTGCTGCCCGTCGCGCGTGAGCTGTCGCTGGCCCAGGTTCAGGCTTTTGCGCGCACCCTGTATGCGCGCGGCAAGCTCGAGGCCCTGAGCTATGGCAACCTCGGCCCGAGCGATGCCGTGGCCACGGCGCGGCGCGTGGCTGCGGTGCTGCGGCCAGCGGCGGTAGCGCCGGAGCAACAGCTGCGCCGGCGCTTGCTGTCAATGCCGATGGCCCAAGCAGTGCGAACCAGCGAAGCCTTGCAGGTCAACAACTCGGCGTTCCGGCGCGAGCTGCTGCTGGGCGGCGACACGCCGGAGCTGCGCGCCGCCACCTTGGCCTTGTCGGCCTTTCTCGGGCCGGTGACCTATACCGAGCTGCGCACCAAGCAGCAGTTGGGCTATATCGTCTTCGGCGGCGCCGGCGACGAGGGCGCTACGCACTTCGCTTACTTCGTCGTGCAGTCGGGCGACTACGCCGCCGATGTGATCGAGACCCGGGCCGATGCCTTGATTCGCAGTTTGCCGGCGCTGCTCGAGGCCTTGCCTGACAGCGAGTGGCAGACCATCGTGTCGGGCGTGCGCACCAAGCTGCTGGAGAAGGACAAATCGATCAGCGAGCGTGCCGGGCGCCTGTTCGAGTTGGCCTACGAACGCGAAGCCGACTGGACACGCACAACGGCCACGCTCGCCGCCCTTGACCGGCTGACGCAGCCGCGCACTGCCGCCATCTTCGGCGCGGCGCTGGCGCCGGCCACCGCCCGCACGCGCACCTTCCTAGGCTTCTCGCGCGAGCACAAGGCACAGACGCCGCCGAGCGTGAGCTTCACCGACCCGGCAGCGTGGAAGGCGCGCCAGCGCTACGAATGAACACAGTCTGAGTCGCGCGAAGCACGCACCTGCCGCCTACACTGGTGGCGATGTTCAAGCCCCTCAAGCGCTGGTTCGGTGGCTCGCCGGGCGGCGACGACTGGTCTGCCGTGGCCGAGTGGGCCAAGCGCTGCGACTACCGTTTTGCGCGCAGCATTGACGGCAGCGGTTTCGTCGTCGAGGGCGGGCCGGTGCAGACCGCCTGGCGCCTGGAGTGGGGCGCTTCGCAGCGCCACTACTTCAGCGGCCCGGAATTGCGTGTGCGCGGTGAAGTTGGACCGACGGGCGAGCTGCAGATGCTGGTCATCGCGCGCGAACTGATGCGCCAGCTAGAGCAACAAGTGTTCGAAGCATCGACCGAAGGCACGGAAACCTTCGTCGACGACACCTTGCCCGAAGAAATGCGCTGGCTTGTGCTCTACCCCAAACTGCCGCGCGCCGAACTCGGCATCGTGCGCGAGTCCTTCGCGGCCTTGGCCAACCTGCCGCGGGCCGTGCAGTCGTGGCTCGATGCGCCCTTCGTCAAACTGCTCGACTCGGCCTCGGCCTGGCTGCCGGAGCCGACCCCTTTAGTGCTCGTAGTGCAGCGCGGGCGCTTGACTTTGCGCTGTGCGCTGGCGCGGCCCGAGGTGGCGGCCTTGCGCTCGGCCTTGGCTCTGTTTGGTGCGGCCCTGAGCGCCGCGCGGCGGGTCAGCGTCGAGATCGGCCAGGGCCAGATCGGTGCTGGCCGGCCCACGGCCTGGGCCCCACCCAGCGCCATGCCGGCGGCCGACGACGCGGCGGGTTGAGCTGGGTTTGCTTACGGGCTCGCTGCAACACCGATAACAGTGGTGATCGGTAGTCAGGCCGTTGTTGACGTTCGCTGTCTGGTTGCTTTGCCGTTTTGCGCGTCGCGGCTGGCGCTGTGCGGCGGCGTCTCACACTGGAGCGGTCGTCGCTTCGCTGCGACTTCGTTGCGCTGCTCGGCCTGAGGTCGCGCCGAAAAACTCCCGCCGCTCGCTGCGCTCTCTTTGGTCAAACAGTTTCGGCGAGTCAGTTTTGGATGCGCGCTGCGCGCGCCGACCTCAGGCCTGCGCTGCTCACCGCCCCACA
>JANNGJ010000013.1:0-3734 GCA_031403815.1 Burkholderiales bacterium
CAGGCGGCCGTGCCACGCCGCCCAGTGCGTGGGGTTGATGATCACGTCGGCATAACCCGCGCCGCTGTCGGCCAGGCGCCGGCTGTAGCCGTAGCTCAGCGCGGCCAGGCGCTCACGCGTGGAGGCCAGGCCGCAGGCCCAGTCGAGGATGTGCAGAAAGTCGGCCAGGCCTTCGAACTGCAGCAGCTGCTCGCGCGGCCTGGGCATGGGCACGCCGGCCTGCGCCGCCCATTGCTCCAGCAGGGCCGGCTCGAAGCAGCCTTCGAGGTGCGCGTGCACCTCGGCCTTGGGCAGGGCGCGCAGGCGGCGAAGCTGCGCGACACGCTGGCCGCCAGCCGCCCCAGGGTCTGCACTCACAGGCACTCAGTTCAGCTGCAAGTTGCCCTTGCGGATAACGCCCGCCCACTTGGCCATCTCGGTGGCGGTGCGCGCCACGGCCGTCTCGGTGCTGCCGCCGGTGACCACGATGCCCAGCGATGTGAGCTTGTCCACCACCTCGGGCATCTGCAGCACGGCGTTGGTTTCGCGGTTGAGCCGCGCCACGATGTCGGCCGGCGTCTTGGCGGGCACGAACAGCGCGTAGTTGGTGGCGGTTTCGTAGCCGAGCAGGCCGGCTTCGGCCATCGTCGGCACATCGGGCAGCACCGGTGAGCGGGTGCGGCTGGCCACCGCCAGCGCGCGCGTCTTGCCGGTCTTGATGTGCGGCAGGTGCGCCGGGATGCTGTCGATGGCCAACGGGATGCGCCCCGCAATCAAGTCGGGCAGCAGCTGCGCCGTGCCTTTGTAGGGCACGTGCACCAGGTCGATGCCCGCCATCTGCTTGAACATCTCGGCGTTCAGATGCTGCAGGCCGCCGACGCCGGTGGACGCGTAGCTCAACTCGCCTGGCTTGGCCTTGGCCAGGGCGATCAGCTCGGCCACGTTGCGCGCTGGCAGGTCGGCGTTGACCACCAGGGCCACGGTGCCGAAGCCGGCCTCCAGCACCGGGATGAAATCGCGCTGCTGGTCGAAGGCCAGTGCCTTGTGCACGTGCGGCGCGATGGCGTAGTCGACGATGCTGCCCAGCATGAGCGTGTAGCCGTCGGGCGCGCTGCGCGCCAGCGCGGTGGCGCCCAGGGTGGCGCCCGCGCCGGGTTTGTTGTCGATGTTGACCGGCTGGCCCAGCCGCGCCGCCAGCCGCTCGCCGATCAGGCGCGCCACGGTGTCGACACCCCCACCCGGCGGGTAGGGGGCGATCAGCGTGATGGGCTTGCCCGGCCAGGCTTGTGCATAAACGTGCGGGCTGGCCAGCGCGCCGAGGGCGGCGGTGCCGGCCAAGGCCAGCAGGCGGCGGTGGACTTCGCGGCGCGACAGATCGGACATGGCAGGCGCTTCCTGGGGACGGCAGTGGTTTGACGAGTATCCGGGCCCGCAGGTCGGCCGGGTGTCGGGTGGAACCCAGCCTGCTTCACGCACGAGCGCGCCAAAGCCTCGAGCAGACCCACCTTCACATCAGCATTGGCAAAGCTCGCGTCGATCGAATCCTGCGCTAGGGGCCCTGGGTCACGCCGATGCCGTCTGCGCCAGTGGCACACTTTCCAGATAGACCGAGTCTGGATCGAGGTCGATGCCGCCGGGCCAACTCACGGTGCCGTGGTCGGCCTGAACCAGCGCAAAGAATCCTGGTTCACGCAGCCGTTCGAACACGGGGTAGGCCAGGTAGGGGCCAACATCCATGCGGCGTTGCTCGCCATTGTTGAATTGCAGCAGCAAGACTTGGCCTTCGCTCGGTGTGACAGCGGTGACTCGCGGGTTCATGCAGGGCTACCTCTCACTACAAGCGCTCGGCTGGGGAACACGGCTTCGTCGCGTGCCTACATGGCGTGAATGTGCTGTGGATGGCGTTGGCGCGGGGCGGGGCGGAGTTCACGGCGCGATGACTTCCAGGCTCGGAAAGTAGGTGCGAAACCGGCTGGCATCGCGCGTGAGCAAGGGCCAGCCTTCGAGGGCGGCATGGGCGCCGATGAAGAAATCCGGCAGCACCTGGGCCTTGCCGCCGCCGCGCCGGCGGTACTGCAGGTAGGCCTTGCCGGCGAGGAACAGGGCCGGCCGTGGCACCTCGTGCATGGCCAGCTCCATCGTGGCGACCACGCGGTCCAGCGCCTCGAAAGTCGAGAACGACATCGACAGCTCGGCATAGATCACCGGGTTGATCGCCAGCGCGTGCAGTTGCGCCTGCGCGCGCAACTGGGCGATCGACCAATCGGCCCACTGCGGATCGTTCTGCAGCACGTCCACCAACACGTTGGTGTCGACGAGCAGCATCAGCCCTCCGCGCGCAGCAGCTTCATCAGATCGTCGGTGCGCCAGTGCACGTCGGCGCGGCCCCGCACCGCATCGAAGCGGTCCTTGCGCGGGGCGCCCTTGCGAGCAGGGCGCGGCGGATGCAACACCACCTCGCCGCCGGCGTTGACCGAGAACTCCACCGCGGCACCGGGTTGCAAGTGCAGCGCGTCGCGGATGCGTTTGGGGATCGTGACTTGGCCCTTGCTGGTCAGGGTCGTGGCCATGGTGTGCTCCGGAAGTGTTACTCAGTCAATGAATGGTAATACATCGCGCCGACTGCCATCGACCTCAAGCTGCGAACGCGCCCTCCAACTCATCCACCAACGAGCCCACATACGCCATCGCCGCGCGGATCGGTTCGGGCGAACTCAGGTCGATGCCCGCGTGTTGCAGCAGCGCCATCGGCTTCATGGTGCCGCCTGCCTTGAGCACCTGCAGCCAGCGCTCCACCGCCGGGGCGCCTTCCTCGGCCACCTTGCCGGCCATCGCGGTGGCGGCCACCAGGCCCACCGAGTAGGTGTACGGGTACAGGCCCAGGTAGTAGTGCGGCTGGCGCATCCAGGTCATGCGCGCGCCGTCGTCGATTTCCACCGCATCGCCCCAGAAGCCGGCCAGGATCTCGCCCTTGGTCTGATTAAGCAGTTGCGCCGTTACGGCCTGCCCGGCCTCGGCCTGCGCGTACACGCGGTGCTGCAGCTCGGCCTCGAGCAGGTGGGTGACGAAGTTGTGGTGGTAGGTGCCCAGCACCTGCATGATCACCGAGCGGCGCATGCGCGCATCGCCGCCCTGGGCCAGGATGTGCCGGGCCAGCAGCATCTCGTGCATGATCGACGGCGCCTCGACGAAGGGCATGGCCGGGCGCGTGTTGACGTAGCGCTGGTGCTTCATCGCCAGGCTGAAGTGCGCACCGTGGCCCAGCTCGTGCGTGAGCACGAACACGTTGCGCATGGTGTCGGCCCAGGTCATCAGGATGAACGGGTGCACGCCATAGGGCGTGGCGCAGAACGCGCCGGAGGATTTGCCGATGTTGTCGGCCCTGTCTACCCAGCGTTTTTCCAGCACGGTGCGCACGAGCTGCACATACTCGGGGCCCATGCAGGCGAGGGAGTCGAGGATGAGCGCGCTGGCGGCCTCGAAGCTGATCTTGGGCTCGTACTCGGCATCGAGCGGGGCCTTGATGTCGCAGTAGAGCAGCTTGTCCAGGCCCAGCACACGCTTTCGCAGCTTCGCGTAACGGCGCATGTGCGGCGCCACCTCGGCCTGGATGGTGCGCAGGATGTTCAGGTAGAACGGCTGCGGCACCTTGTGCGCCTGCAGCAGGTAGGCCTCGGTGCTGGGGTGCACAGTTCGGTGTCACGCACCGGATCCAACGACAACAAGGTCTTGTGCATCCCAGTCAACTTGTCGGT
>JANNGJ010000014.1:0-5858 GCA_031403815.1 Burkholderiales bacterium
CGAAGACATCACGGTCAGCTTCGACGGCTTTCGTGCGCTGAATGCGCTGACGCTGACCATCAACGTCGGCGAGCTGCGCTGCATCATCGGCCCGAATGGCGCCGGCAAGACGACGATGATGGACTGCATCACCGGCAAGACGCGCCCCGACAGCGGCAAGATCTTCTTCGGCTCCAACATCGACCTGCTGCGCCTGACCGAGCCGCGCATTTCGCAGATCGGCGTCGGGCGCAAGTTCCAGAAGCCCACCGTGTACGAGCAGCTCAGCGTGTTCGAGAACCTGGAGCTGGCGCTGGCGGCCGACCGCCGCGTGCGTGCCTCGCTGTTCTCGCGCCTCAGCGGCACCCAGCTCGACCGCATCGGCGAAGTGCTGGCGCTGATCCACCTGAAGGACGAAGCCCAGCGCACCTCCGGCCTGCTCAGCCACGGCCAGAAGCAGTGGCTGGAGATTGGCATGCTGCTGATGCAGGACCCCAAACTGCTGTTGCTCGATGAGCCGGTGGCCGGCATGACGGACGAAGAGACCGAGCGCACGGCGGAGCTCTTCCTCTCGCTCGAAGGGCAGCACTCGCTGGTGGTCGTCGAGCACGACATGAAGTTCGTCGACCAGCTCACGCAAGGGCGCAAGAAAGTCACCGTGCTGCACGAGGGCAGTGTGCTGGCCGAGGGTTTGTTGTCGGACGTGCAGGCCAACGAGAAAGTCGTCGAGGTCTATCTTGGCCGATAGCGCCTTGCTCCGGGTCGAAGGCCTGAACCAGTACTACGGCGGCTCGCACATCCTGCGTGGCGTTGGCTTCGAGGCCCGGCTCGGGGAAGTCACGGTGGTACTTGGCCGCAACGGGGTGGGCAAAACCACGCTGCTGAAGAGCCTGATGGGCGTGGTGCCGGTGAAGGCCGGGTCAGTTCAACTCGATGGCCAGGACATCGCGCGCGCCACGCCTTACGAGCGCGTGCGCCGCGGCGTTGGCTACGTGCCGCAGGGCCGCGAGATCTTCGGCCGCTTGACGGTGGAGGACAACCTGCGCATGGGCCTCGCCACCAAGCCGGGCGGCACGCCCATCCCGGCGGAGCTGTTCGAGTTGTTCCCGGTCTTGAAGCAGATGCTGCAACGCCGCGGCGGTGATTTGTCGGGTGGGCAGCAGCAGCAACTCGCCATCGCGCGCGCGCTCGCCGCGGGACCCAAGCTGCTGATGCTCGACGAGCCCACCGAAGGCATCCAGCCCAGCATCATCAAGGACATCGGCCGCGTCATCCGCATGCTGGCCGACCGCAAGACCATGGCCATCGTGCTGGTCGAGCAGTACTACGACTTCGCCGCCGAGATCGCGGACCAGTACCTGGTGATGGAGCGCGGCGAGATCGTCGCCCGCGGCCTGGGCAAGAACATGGCGGCTGAGGGCGTGCGGCAGAAGATGTCGATCTGAGCGTCTCGGCCCGCCGTGCAGGGCGGTAAAGTCAAAGTTCCTCATGAAGGAACTGCGGGACCCGCTCTTGGCCCACCTCGATCCCATCACGCAGGCGCTGACTGGCGTCTTCCCGGTCTTGCCGACGCCCTTCGATCGCGCGGGCCAGGTCGACGAGGCGGCGTTGCGTCGCCTGGTGCGCTACCTGCTGCACTGCGGTGCCGATGGGATGACCTACCCGGGCGTGGCCAGCGAGGTGGGCGAGTTGACGGGGCCAGAACGCAGGCGCCTGACGGCGGCGGTGCTCGACGAAGTGGCAGGCCGCGCGCCGGTGATCGCTGGGGTGTCGAGCAGCCACGCCGACACCACCATCAGCCTGGCCCGAGAAGCGCTGGCCCTCGGGGCCACCGCCTTGATGGTCGCCGTGCCCGCCGATCGGCCGAGCGCCGCGGCGCAGATCGACTACTTCAGCGAAATCGCGCGGGCGCTGCCGCACGCCGCGCTGATGCTGCAGAACGTGCCGCCGCCGGCGGGTGCCGGCCTCACGGCGGACGCGCTGCTGCAGGTGCTGGCGGCCGTGCCGTCGATCCGCTACGTCAAGGAAGAAACCCTGCCGAGTGGCCAGCGCCTGAGCCGGGTGCGCGCGCAGGCACCGGCCAGCCTGCTGGGTGTGTTCGGCGGCGCCGGCGGGCGCTACATCACCGACGAGTTGCGCCGCGGCGCAGCCGGCACCATGCCGGCGATCGAACTCACCGAAGTGCATGTGGCGCTGTTGAAGGCGCATTGCGCCGGCGACATGGATCGCGCGCGTTTGCTGTTCACCCGCATGTTGCCGGTGCTCAACGTGCAGGCCGTGTTCCGCTGGTCGCTGACCAAGCACGTACTCCTGCGCCGCGGCCTGCTCGCCTGCGACCTGCAACGGGCGGCGGGGCCGCGCCTGGACGAACTCGACCGCGCCGACGTCGATGCCTTCCTCGCCGACCTGGCCGACTTGCTGCCTCCGATCGAGGGTCTGCGATGAGCCCACGCATCGCCACGGTCGAGGCCTTCATCGTCACGCTGCCGCGCGGCACGCCCTACCTTGGCCCGCTCGGCCCCGATGAACGCGTCAGTGAGCGCGGCTACGTGGTGCGCAGCGGCAACCGCACGATCTACCCGACCAGCGACCGCTCGGTGCTGATCCGCATCACGGCCAGCGACGGCACGTTTGGCTGGGGCGAAACCTATGGCCTGATCGCACCCGAGGCCGTCACGGCCATCATCGACGACGTGCTCGGCCCGCTCATTGTCGGCCGCGATCCGCGCGACGTGAGCGTGATCAACGAAGACCTGTACGACCTGATGCGCGTGCGGGGTGGCTCGGTCGGGGTCTGGGGCGACGCTATCGCCGGCATCGACATCGCGCTGTGGGACCTGTTCGGCAAGCTCGTCGGCCAGCCCGTGGTCAAGCTGCTCGGCGGGCAACGCATGGCGAGCATCCCCGCCTACGTCTCGGGCCTGCCGCGCGCCACGCTGGCCGAGCGTGTCGAGCTGGCACGCGGCTTCGTCGAGCGCGGTTTCTCCGCGATCAAGTACGCGGGCGTGGTGTCTTTCGACGGCGTCGTCGAGGAGATGCGTGCGCTGCGCGAAGCGCTCGGCCCGGATGTGCGCCTGATGGTCGACCTGCACTGGAAGTTCAACGCCCAGGAGGCGGTGCAACTGATCGACCGCCTGGCGCCTTTCGACCCGTACTTCGTCGAGGCGCCCTGCGCGCCCGAAGACCGCGAAGGCCAGGCCGAAGTCAGCGCCCGCGCCCGCGTGCCGCTGGCTTTGGGCGAAGAGTGGCCGAACATCTACGAAGCCCGGCCGCGCTTCGAGAGCCGAGCGATGGCCTTCGTGCAGCCCGAAATGGCCCACACCGGCATCAGCCAGTTCATGCAGATCGGCCGCATGGCCCACGCCTTCCATATGAAGGTTGTGCCGCATGCCAGCATCGGCATCGGCCTCTACCAGGCCGCCAGCCTGCACGCCGCCGCGGCCCTGCCCAACGTGCCGATGCACGAGTACCAGCACTCGGTGTTCGACCGCAACCTGGTCTACGTCAACACGACGATGCGTTGCGAGCGTGGCGCCTTCACGCTGCCGGAGGGGCCGGGCCTGGGCATCGAGCCGGCCGAGTCGGTGTGGGCCTTCGTGGACGGAGGCAAGCGATGAGCGCGGCGCAGTTGCTGGCCATCGACTGGGGTACTTCGAACCTGCGCGCCAGCCTGCTCGGCGCCGGCGGCGCGGTGCTTGAGTCGCGCGCCGCCACGGGCGGTGTGATGGCGGTGGCCGCCGGCCGCTTTGCCGAGGCGCTGAATGCGCTCTGTGGCGACTGGATCGAGACGCACGCCTGCCCGGCGATTGCCAGCGGCATGGTCGGCAGCCGCCAGGGCTGGCGCGAGGCGCCGTATGTCGAATGCCCCGCCAGCCTGGCGCAGGTGGCCGCGCAACTCACGCGCATTGAGCTCACGCCGCGCGTGGCGCTGCACATCGTGCCGGGCTTGCGTTGCACCGGTGCCGACGGCTTTGAGGACGTGATGCGCGGGGAGGAAACGCAGCTCTGGGGTGCCGCGCTGGCGCCGGGCAGTTGCTGCGTGCTGCCCGGCACGCACAGCAAGTGGGCCTGGGTCGGCGATGCTGGCGAGGTGACCCGCTTTCAAACCTTCATGACGGGCGAGCTCTATGGCTTGCTGACGCAGCACGGCATCCTCGGCCGGCTGATGAAGTTCGGACACGAGCGGCCGGCGGACTTCGAGCGTGGTGTGCAACGCGGTCTGACGGAGCACGCCAGCGCCACGCATGCGATCTTTGCCGCGCGCACGGCGGGGCTGCTGGGCCGCATCGAGCCCGAGGGCCTGGCGGACTTTCTGTCGGGCATGCTGGTCGGCATCGAGATCGGCGCTGCCGTGCGGAACGGGCGGCCCGCGCGTGTGACCCTGCTCGGCGACGAGGCGCTGTGCCGCCGCTACGAAACCGGCCTGGCGCTGGCTGGCATTGCCAGCGCCCGCGCAGCGGCCGATGCCACCACGCGCGGCCAGTGGCGCGTGGCGCAGCGGGCCGGCCTGGTGCCCGAGGAGAAGATGGCATGAGTGCACTGCAGGGCGTGATCGCCATCCTGCGCGGCGTGACGCCGGCCGAGGTGCTGGCCATCGGCCGCGCGCTCATCGACGGCGGCATCCGCGTGATTGAGGTGCCGCTCAATTCGCCGCAGCCCTTCGACAGCATCGAACGCCTGGTGCGCGAATTCGGCACGCAGGCGCTGATCGGCGCCGGCACCGTGCTCAGCGCGGCCGATGTGGACCGCGTCGCCGACACCGGCGCGGGCCTGGTGCTGGCGCCGAACTTCGATGCCGCGGTGGTTGCGCGCACGAAGGCCCGCGGTTTGCGCGCGATGCCCGGCGTGGCCACGCCGAGCGAAGGCTTTGCGGCGCTGGCCGCCGGCGCCGATGCGCTGAAACTGTTCCCGGCCGAACTGCTCGGGCCGCCGGTGCTGAAGGCCTGGCGTTCCGTGTTCGCGCCTGCAACGCCGATGTTCGCGGTGGGCGGCATGGGCGAACACAACCTCGTAGCCTTTAAGCGCGCCGGCGCCACCGGGGCGGGCATCGGCTCATCGCTGTACGCCCCCGGCACGCCGCCCGAGCTGGTGCTCGAGCGCGCGCGCCGCCTGGTTTCGTTGTGGTCCACCCCTGAACCGAAGAACCAAGGAGACAAGCCGTGAAGACATTCCTGCCCTCTCTAAGCTTGGCCCTGTGCCTCGCCCTGCTGCCGCTCGCTGCGCTGGCGCAAAGCACCGACTACCCGTCCCGGCCGATCAAGCTGGTGGTGCCGGTGCCGCCGGGCGGCGCCGCCGACGCCATGGCGCGCATGATTGGCGAGCACCTGCAGGCCAAGTGGGGCCAGCCGGTGGTGATCGAGAACAAGCCTGGCGCGGGCTCCAGCCTGGGCATGGACGCAGTGGCCAAGGCCGTGCCCGACGGCTACACCATCGGCCTGGGCAACATCGCCGCCAATGCCATCAACCCGGCAGTGCGGCCCGGCGCCTTCCCCTACCAACCGGTGAAGGATTTCGCGGCGATTTCGATGGTCGGCGTGACGCCGCTGGTGCTCGTCGTCAATGCCGAGAAGGTCGCGGCGAAAACCCTGCCCGAGTTCATCGCCTACCTGAAGGCCAACCCGGGCGCGGTGCCCTACGGCTCGTCGGGTTCGGGCTCGTCGCTGCACATCGGCATGGAGCTGTTGCTGCAGAAGACGGGCACCTCGATGATCCATGTGCCCTACAAGGGCTCGGCGCCGATGCTCAGCGACCTGCTGAGCGGCCAGGTGGTGGCCTCGATGGACGCGGCCGCCACCTCATGGCCGCATGTGCAGACCGGCAAGCTGCGCGCCCTCGGGGTCTCGACAACAGAGCGCGCCTTCTTCGCGCCCGAGCTGGCC
>JANNGJ010000015.1:0-19306 GCA_031403815.1 Burkholderiales bacterium
GCGCCGGCGTCGAGTGCGTTGTCCACCAGTTCGCGCACCACCGAGGCGGGCCGTTCGACCACCTCGCCAGCCGCGATCTGGCTCACCAACTCGTCGGGCAGGTCGCGGATCGGGCGGCGCTGTGTGGGCAACACGGCGAGATCAGTAGCAGTCATGGCCGAATTGTCGCAGCCGGTGCGCCAGCTGTGCCCGGCCCGGCCGGTGCTTCAGGCGGCGAAACCGGGCGGCATCCGGCGCTGGCTTCCCGTTACCGCCAAGCGTCGAATGATCTCCGCCTGCGCAGGGTACTGTGCGGCCAGCACCTCCGGCGCGCCGGCCTCGAAACAGTCGCCGGTGAAACCGGGGGCCATGGTGCAACCGAACAGGGCGTAGCGCCCTCCGGGAACCAGGCAGCCGGCCTGCCAGGCTCCTGCCGGCACGATGCATTGCACCTGTTGGCCCGCCAGCGGGTTGGTGCCCATCAAGACTTCTTCGCTGCGTCCGTCGGGGTGCAGCAGGTACAGCACGAAAGGATCGCCGGCATGGGCATGCCATACCTCGTCCCGGCTCAGCCGGTGGAAACAGGAGACGCTGCGCGGGCTGTCGGCATACAGGCCGATCATCGCGGTGCCGACGGGGCCGCCTTGTGCTGTGTCGGTGGTTGAGCGCCAGGTGCTGCGGTAGAGCGTGCCCTCCAGGGGCAGGCGGTCAAAGCGGTAGTGGCGCAGCAGCGCCGCGGTGTCTGGGTGCACCGGCGCGCCACTGAAGCCTGGCGTGCCGACCACATCGATGATTGCCTCGGCATGCAAGGGGCCGTAGAGGTGCGGAAACAACTGCGTAGCGTCGGGCGGCGGCGCGCCGGCTGCGCCTGACACAACCACCAGGGGCGCCGGGGCTTCGTAGCGCAGTGGCGCGCTCAACAACGATGGCGTCACCACCAGCAGCACCAGATCGGGCTGGCCCGCATAGAACGCCGACAGCACGCCGAGAACCTGGTGCGCGCGCGACAGGTGGATGAAGCCCTCAGAAGCCAGGCTCGGCGCACGGTAGACCCCGGCGGCCAGCGCCGCCGCGGCCTGGCTGCGCGTGCAGATGTGGAAGAGGCAGCTGTCGTCGAAGGCGGGCGCGGTGATGGTGTTCCCCTGGTGCGGCGCGCACTTTACCGCTCGCGAATCTGCGCTGCGCGGGGCTGTGGCAAATGCCCCATGGCGCCGAGCGCGGGCCTTGGATAATCCAGCCCATGCCAGAAGCCCTCAGCCTGTTGATCGATTTCATCCTGCACGTCGATGTGCACCTGCAGACCTTCGTGCAGACCTACGGCGCCTGGGTCTATGCGCTGCTGTTCCTGATCATCTACACCGAGACCGGGGTGGTGGTGATGCCTTTTCTGCCGGGCGACTCGCTGCTGTTCGTGGTGGGTGCCCTGTGCGGCGTCGGCCTGATGAACCTGCCGCTGGTGATGGCGCTGCTGATCGTGGCGGCGATCCTGGGCGACCAGGTCAACTACAGCATCGGCCGGGCCATCGGCCCGCGCGTCTGGCAGTGGGAGCAGAGCCGCTGGTTCAACAAGCGCGCCTTCGAACAGGCGCATGCCTTTTACGAGCGCTACGGCGGCATCACCATCGTGCTGGCGCGCTTCATGCCCTTCATCCGCACCTTCGCGCCCTTCGTGGCCGGGGTGTCGGCGATGGACCGCGCCAAGTTCACTTTCTACAACGTGATCGGCGCCCTGATCTGGGTCATCGGCCTGACCCTGGCCGGCTACCTGTTCGGCAACCTGCCCTGGGTCAAGGAGAACCTTGACAAGATCATCTGGGCCTTGATCCTGGTGCCCGGCCTGATTGCGATCTACGGCGGCTGGAAGGCGCGCCAGGCGCAGCCTTCAGTTTGAGGCGGCGGCCTGGGCCAGGCTGACGTACTCCGTCACCGGTACTTCTTCGGCGCGGCGCTGTACATCGAAGGCACCGCTGAAGCCGCGGGCTTCGAGCCAGCGGCCCAGCGTGTGGCGCAGCAGTTTGCGCCGCTGCGAGAAGGCCACCTGGACCAGTTCTTCGAGCAAGGCCGCGTCCACCGCGGCCGGAGTCGGCCAGGGCAGCATGCGCACAATGGCCGAGACCACCCGCGGTGGCGGCTCGAACGCCTCTGGCGGCACGTCGAACAAATGTTCGACGTGATAGCGCCACTGCAGCATCACGCTCAGGCGACCGTAGTCTTTGTTCGCCGGTGTCGCGGCCATGCGGGCCACGACTTCCTTTTGCAGCATGAAGTGCTGGTCCAGCACGTGTGCCGCCACCGGCAGCAGGTGAAACAGGATCGGCGTTGAGATGTTGTACGGCAGGTTGCCAATCACGCGCAGGCCTTGGCCGCGCGCTCTCGCGAAGGCGTCAAAGTCCACCTTCAGCACGTCGGCCTCGATGACTTCGAGCGCCGGGTTGCGGCGCAGTTTCGCGGCCAGGTCGCGGTCGAGTTCGACGACCGTCAGGCGTTCGCAGCGTGCCAGTACGGGCAGAGTCAGCGCCCCGAGCCCGGGGCCAATTTCGATCAGGGCCTGACCGGGGCGTGGACCGATTGCCGCAACGATGTCGCCGATAACCCCGTGGTCGGCCAGAAAGTGCTGGCCGAAGCGCTTGCGCGCCAGATGCTTCACAAGGGTGCTTCGCGGAACTCGACGTAGGCGCGGTCGCGCAACTCACGCACCCACTCGGCGTAGGCGGTTTCGAACTTGCGTTCGCGCAGGGCATTGCGGGCCTGCTCGCGCAGTTGCTTGGTGTCGAGCGCCACGGTGCGCCGCTCGACGACCTGGATCAGGTGGATGCCGAAGCGCGACACCACGGGCGGCGAAATACCGTTCACGGGCAGCAGGTTCAGCGCCTCTTCGAACTCGGGCACGAACTGGCCCGGCGCGGCCCAGCCCAGGTCGCCGCCAGCGCTGGCGCTGCCGTCGAGGGAGTGCTCGCGCGCCAGTTCCTCAAAACGTCTTGTGCCGGTCTCGATCTGGCGCTTGAACTCGGTCAGCCGGGCCTGCACCGCCTGCGCTGTCAATTGCGCCGACGGCCGCAGCAGGATGTGGCGGGCGCGGGTCTGCGTCACGCGAAAGGCGCTGCCGTCGCTGCGCTCGATCAGCTTGAGCACGTGGAAGCCGGCGCCGCTGCGCAGCAGGGTCGGGGCCACATCGCCACTGGCCAGTGGCCGCACGACGTCGAGGAAGACATCGGGCAGGCGATCAGCCGGTTTCAGGCCGATCTCGCCGCCGTTGTCTTTGTTGGCGTCTTCCGACACGGCCTTGACGACAGCGGCAAAGGGCTCCCCGCCGCGGATGCGGGTCAAGGCCGCCTCGGCGCGAGCGCGCCGCTCGGCAACGACGGCTTCGGTGGCGTTCTCGGCCACCGTGACCAGCACCTGGGCAATGTTGTACTGGACTTCGGCAGCCGACGCTCCGCGCTGCTTCTCGATGAACTCATCGACCTCGCCGTCGGTGATGCGGATGCGTTGCGCAACCTCGCGCTCGCGCACCCGCTCGATCAGCATCTGGTCTTTCATGTTGGCGCGAAAGCGTGCCAGGTCCAGGCCTTCGCGGGCGAGTTGGGTGCGCAGTTGGGCCAGCGTCATCTGGTTCTGCGCCGCCATGTTTGCCACGGCGCGGTCGATGTCAGCCTCGTCGACCTTGACGCCACTGTCGCGCGCGTGGCTGAGCATGGCGCGGTCTTCGATCAGCGACTCGAGCACCTGCTTGCGAAACTCGGTCTCGGCCGGCAAGCGCTGGTTGTTGCGCTGCGCGTCTTCCCGTGCGCGCGCCATGCGCTGGTTGACCTCGTAGGCCGTGACCAGTTCCTGGTTGATGACCGCAGCAATGTGGTCACCCGGGCGCAACGGGGTGGGCGCGGGGGCTGCGGCCGTGGCGTTGGCCCGTGTTGGCTGGGCCGCGGCCGGCACCAGCGCGCCGCCCGCAATCAGCAAGGCCAGGGTCGGGAGGGTCAGGGCAGTCTTCATCGGATCGTCGACATCATTGCGTGTAGTCCCGCGGCCGCGGGTCACCGCGCTCATCGCGCAGCAGCTTGTAGCCGGGGATATTGTCCTTCAAGACCTGCAGCGGGTTGGAACCCAGGCGTGACAGGCCGACCAGCTCCAGCTGCAGCAGCAGGCGGGTGGTGGCTTCGCTGCGCCCAGTGGACAGGCGCTCGGCCACCACGCGGCCGATCCAGCAGCCGGTGTCGTACTCGAAACCGGCCAGCGAGTCGGTGATGCGGCTGTCCTTGACCGAGTAATTGATCCGCCCCACGCTGTACAGCGTACCGCGGCAGGTCGAGCCGCCAGGCCCTGGCGCGTCAGTGTCGCCGCGGTACACCGGCCACTGCCAGCCCAGGTCCAGCTGCTCGCTGGCGCCGCGCGCCAGGCGGTAGCTGGCCGCCAGGGTGCGCAGCGGCCCGGGCGAGTAGCGCGCCGAGAGCACCGAGCGGGTGGTGCGGTTGATCTCGGGGCTGTACTGCAGGGCGCTGTCGAAGGTCCAGCGCGGCGTCAGGCGGGCCGAGCCGACCAGCAGCAGCTCCGAAAAGCGCTGCGTCAGGGGCAGGCCATCGGGCGTGATCTGCAAGTCGCGCAGCAGGTAGCGCTGGGCCACGCCCAGGCGCAGGGCCTCGACGCCGTTGGCGGGATCGAACAGGCGCGTGGTCACGCCGGCAGTGACCTGGTGCGCATCAGAGACGCGGTCGACGCCCGAGAAGGCGTTGTCGCTGAAGACCGACACGGTGTTGAAGTCCTTTGCCGCGGTGTCGAACAGGGGCAGGGTCGCCTGTTGGCGAAACGGGGTGTTGACATAGAGCACACGCGGCTCAAGGGTCTGCAGCATGCCGCGGCCGAGCCATTGTGTCGGCCGCTCGAACACCAGGCCAGTGTCGACACTCAGGGTCGGGATGGCGCGCGCGGCGCTGCGCCGGCCGTCGCTCATCGCAGAGTCGGTGTGGTAGCTGGCCAGGTTCAAGGCCAGGCGCGGCGTCAACCAGGCGCCCGGGCTGCGCCAGGTCTGGCTGACGCTCGCCAGCGCATGGGCGCGCCAGCCCTCGGGGCGTCCGGTGCCAGCGTCGTTGCTGGCCAGCGTGAAGCGGTTGAGTTCGGTCTCGAAGTCGACATCGAGCGCCGGGCCCAGGGCCGCCAAGCGGCCCGCACCGCGCCAACCCACTTGTGGCAGGCGGTGATAGGGCGCCGCGATCAAGGCCTGCGGGTCGGCATCCTGCAACACCTGCCAGTGCTGGGTGCGCGCATACACCGATGTCTGCAGGCCCGCCACCGCCCAGTCGCGCTCGGCGTAGGCACTGAGCGACAGCAGCCGCGCCGTCAGCGAGCGCAGCTCGCGGGAGAAGTCTTTCCAGTAGTTGTCGTCAGAGACGCGGGCCCCGTCGTGGCCCCAGCGCCAGGCGCCGTCGTTGCCGCCATCCTTGCCGAAGGCAAGGCCCTTCTGGCGCCACTGGAGCGCGTAGCGGGACTGGTCGGCGACCCGGTCGTTGGGCAGCCAATGCGACTGCAGGTCGCCCTCGTGGCCGCGCTCGAGATAGCGCAGCTCCGTGCCCAGGGCCAGGCCTCGGCGGGTGTAGACCGTTGGCGTCAGGGTGGCGTCGCGCTGCGGCGCGATGTTCCAGTAGTAGGGCACCGCCACTTCCAGGCCGCTCTTGTTGTCGAGGTTGATCGACGGCGGCAACCAGCCCGACTTGCGCGCGTCGGTGAGGGGGAAGCTCAACGCGGGGGCCGCAAGAATCGGAACCCCGAGAAAGCGCAACACCGCGCCTTCGGCGATGCCCTCGTTGGCTTCGAAGTCGAGCTTGACGCGATCCATCGACAGCAACCACGCCGGTGTGCCGGTGCCGTCGACCTTGCAGCTGGTGTAGGTGGCGCTTTCCAGTTTTGCGCGCTGGCTGTCGAGGAAGTCGATGCGGGCGGCGCGCCCACCGGCCCCAGTGCGGGCAAAGAAGTATTCCGGCTGCAGGAACACGCCTTCGAAGCGTTGCAGGCGCAGGTCCAGGTCCGGGCCCGAGAAGCGGTCGCCCTCGGCGGTCAGGATCTGCACGCTGCCCTGGGCGCGCACGCGGTCTTGCGCGGTGTCGTAGGTCAGGCGATCCGTGCGGATGGTCAGGCGCCCGCGTTCCAGCTGCACCCGGCCCTCGGCGACGAAGTCAATGTCGGGACGGCCGCGCACCTCGTCGGCCTGCAGCGTGATGAGGGCATTGCGCTCCTGGCTGCGCGGCTGGTTCGGTCCGGCTGCGCCCTGGGCCCTCGCGCCGGGAGGCGACAGCAGCAGGGCGGCGGCCAGCGCCAGGGCATGGAGTTGGGGCATCAAACGTCGCGTGAGGGCGCGACCGGCACGGTTTGTAGAATGAAAATTATCCATGACAGCGCGGGCCGCGCCGGTCAGCCACGTTCCGAGACACCCCGCATGACCGCAGAACACGCCTTTGGCGCACCTGGCACATCCGGCACCAGCCCCGCGGGCGTGCCCTGGCCGGACGCCCAGCGCCGCCAGGCCTTCGAGGCCTGGCTGGCACCCCTGGTGGCCGCGCACCGTTTGCTCCCGCCCAGCCTGCGCCCGGCCTCGGCCGACGCGAGTTTTCGGCGCTACCTGCGCATCGACGCCGAGCGCGGGCCGAGCCTGATCGTGATGGACGCGCCGCCGCCGCAGGAAGACGTGCGCCCCTTCATCCACGTTGCCCAGCTCATGGGTGCGGCCGGCCTGCATGGCCCGACGGTCCTGGCCAGCGATGTCGAGCACGGCTTCCTGTTGCTCAGCGATCTGGGCAACCAGCTCTACCTCGACGCGCTGCGCGAGGCCTCCGCCGCGCAGGCAGACACCCTGATGCGCGAGGCCATTCGCGCCCTGCTGCAGTGGCAACTCAACGTGCCGGCGCAGGCCCTGCCGCCTTACAGCGACGCCTTGCTCGAGCGCGATCTTGGCCTGTTCCCCGAATGGTGCGTACAGCGTGAATGCGGCGTCACGTGGACCGCGGCCGAGCAAGCCACCTGGCGCCGTGTGTGCGACCTGCTGGTGGCCAGTGCACAAGCCCAGCCCCGCGTGGCGGTGCACCGCGACTGGATGCCGCGCAACCTGATGGTGGCCGACCCGAACCCGGCCATCCTCGACTTCCAGGACGCGGTCTCCGGCCCCATTGCCTACGACATGGCGTCGCTCTTGCGTGACGCCTTTATCTCGTGGGAGGAAGAGCGCGAGATCGACTGGGCCGTGCGCTACTGGGAAGGGGCGCGGCGCGCGGCGCTGCCGGTGGCCGACGACTTCGGCGAGTACTGGCGCCAGCTTGAGTGGATCGGCCTGCAGCGCCACTTGAAGGTGCTGGGCATCTTCTGCCGCCTCAAGCACCGCGACGGCAAGCCGAAGTACAGCCAGGACCTGCCGCGCTTCTTCGCCTATGCCACCAAGGTGGCGAATCGCTACCGCCAGTTGCAACCCCTGGTGGCTTTGCTCGAGCCCTTGTCGGGCATCAAGACCGAGGTAGGGTTCTCGATGCGTTGACGCGACAAGGTGGCTCGTGCGCTGCCGGCCCGCGCATTACGACGGCTTCGGCGCCTCGCGCCGTGCGGCTCGTTCAATCACCTCGCGCAAGTGCGCACGGTCGATCGGCTTGGTCAAGAAATCGTTCATGCCCGCGGCCGCGCAGGCCAGGCGGTCTTCCTCCATCACGTTGGCTGTCATGGCCACGATCGGGATGGAGGCCACCTTGCTGTGCAGCGCGCGGATCGCGCGGGTGGCCGCAAAGCCGTCCAACCGCGGCATCTGCACATCCATCAGCACCAGGTCGTAGGGCGCGGCCTGGACTTGGTGCAGAGCCTCCTGGCCATCGCCAACGACGTCAAGGTAGTGGCCCAGACGCGCGAGCATGGCCCGGATCAGGATCTGGTTGACGCTGTTGTCTTCGGCCACCAGGATGCGCAGGCCACCTTCGGGTTCGAGCCCGGCGGCGACGACGATGGTTTGCGCGAAGCTGTCCGGCCCAGCGCTGATGTCGGCGCGCGCCAGTTCGATGTCGAAGCTGAAGGTGCTGCCCGCGCCGGGCTGGCTCTGGACCCGGATGTCGCCGCCCATCAGGCCGACGATTTCGCGCGAGATCGACAGCCCCAGGCCACTGCCGCCATAGCGCCGCGCGGTGCTTGAGTCGGCCTGGCTGAAGCGCTCGAACAGGCGCGGCAGGTGTTCGGCCGCAACGCCGATGCCGGTGTCGGCAATGGCCACGCCGATCGCCACTTTCTCCGGCCCCAGGTTGCGTGCGCTCACGCTGATGGCGACACGGCCGTGTTCGGTGAATTTGATGGCATTGCCGATCAGGTTGAACAGCACCTGGCGCATGCGGCTGGGATCACCGACCACGGCCGCAGGCAGGTCGGGCGCGATGTCGACCTGCAGCGCCAGGCCCTTGGCCTGGGCCCGCACTGACATCATCGAGACCACGTCGTGGATCGCGCCGCCGAGTGAGAAGGGCACCAGTTCGAGCTGCATCTTGCCGGCCTCCAGGCGCGACAGGTCCAGGATGTCGTTGATCACCGTCAGCAGGCTTTCGCCCGACTTGCCGATCAGCTCGACATAGCGCCGCTGCTCGGCATTCAGCGGCGTGTCGAGCATCAGCCCGTTCATGCCCAGCACGGCATTCAGCGGGGTGCGGATCTCGTGGCTCATCGCCGCCAGGAACTGGGTCTTGGCGATGACCGCAGCCTCGGCGGCGTCGCGCGCCAGCTCAAGGGCGCGGGCACTGGCGCGGCTTTGCGTGATGTCGCGGAACAAGGACACCAGGCTGCCATTGGCGGCGCGGCGATCGGTCGATTGCACCACGCTGCCATTCGGCGATTCGAATTCAGTGGTGCCAGGATTCTCGAAGCGTCGCCGCTCGCGGTCGGCGATGAAGGCCTGCCGCTGCGCTTCGCTGGCCTGCGGGTTGAGGGCGCGCGCGGCGGCGTCGGCCAGCACGGCCATCGGCACGCCCTTGGCGACGATGTCGCGCAGGTGCGGGAACAACTCGACGTAGCGGCGGTTCCACAGCAGCAGCCGGTGCTGCTGGTCGAACACCGCAAACCCATCGGCCATCGCGTCGAGCGCCTGGTCGAGCGTGGCTTTGGTCAGCGCAACCTCGCGCTCGGCGGATTTCATGGCGCCGATTTCCGTCCACAGGCCGATCGAGCCGATGCGCAGACCGTCGGCATCGACCATCGCGGTGGCATTGTTGATGCACTCGACGAAGCTGCCGTCGCTGCGCCGCAGGCTGACTTCGTAAGCCCCTGAGCGGCCTTGCCGCCGTGCTTCGAGTTCGCGTTCGAAGATGGCCTGGTTGGCCTCATCGACGAAGTCGTAGATATGGCGGCCGATGACTTCGTCGCGGCGGTGGCCGAGCATGCGGCACATGGCCGGATTCAGATCGACGGTGCGGGCATCAATGTCAATGAACCAGAAGCCCTCGAGGGTGGTCTCGAGCAGTTTGCTCAGCAGGCGGTGGGTGCTGGCGCGGTTGGCGTCGCTGTGCTCAAGGGCCTGGCCGGCCGCCTGGGCGCGGCGCACGGCTTGCTGCAATGCAGCCTCGCGCGCGCGCTCCACCGTCACGTCGCGGATCACGGCCAGCACGCCGGTGCTGCCGTCGGTCAAGGTGATGGGTCGTTTGTGTGCAATGCACAGGCGCTTGCCCTGGCCGTAATTGACGACCTCCTCCTGGGTGATCTCGATGCCTTCGGCCAGCACGCGCCGGTCGGCCACCAAGGCGGCATCGATCAGCGTGTGATCCGTGAAGATGTCGTAGGGCGTGTTGCCGAGCAGCTCGTCCTTTCGACGGCCGACGGTTTGCGCATACGCGTCGTTGACGAGGACGTAGCGCAAGTGCGTGTCCTTGACCAGGATGTAGTGATCGGTGAGATCGATCACGTTGCGCGCGAAGGTTCGCTCATAGGCCAGCTCGCGGGCCTGATCGCGCAGCGTGGTCTCATCGCGTGCCACCGCCATCAGCAAGCGTTGGCCGCCGGGCGCGGCGACCGTGCGCCGGGTGATGATGACGTCGTGCAGATGCCCGTCAACCTTGATGCGCTGCTGCGACTCGTACGCCCCGTCTTGAGCCCAGGCCTGCTGGTCATGGTCGAGGCTGATGCGCAGGCCCGGGTTGTCGCCGAACAGCTCCAACGAGGTGCGGCCCACCACCTCGGCTTCCGTGCGGCTCCACAGACGCAGGAAGCTGGCGTTGACGAGAACGAAGCGCCCCTCGCGATCCTTCAGGTAGATGTGGGCATCGTCGGCATCGATCACCGTGCGCAGCCGCGCCCGCTCGAACGCCAGGGCGTCGCGCTGGCCGGCCACCAGCGCCGCGGCAGCGTTGAGGGCCGTGCGCAGCTCGTCGACATCCCGCAAGTGCGATTCGCGCATTGCCAGTCTGCTGCCTTCGGCCTGGGGCAGCGCTTCGGCAAAGGCCGTGGCCTCGCGCACCGCACGCAGCGGCCGGCGCAACAGCCAGCCAAACAGCAATGCCATGCAGACCGCCGCCAAGCCCAGCGACACCAGCGCGGGCTGCACCAGGCCGCGCCACGCCTGGCGCATCGCCTCGGCGTCATAGACCAGGCACAAGGTGCGGCCCCCGCTGAGGGGCCGATCCAGCACGTAGGCCGCCTGCACCGGGGGCAGGCCGCGTTCGGTGGGCTGGGACCAGCCCGGTTGAAACGTCTGGCGCGGCAGCGCGGGTTCGGGCGAGACCGCGCCGACCTGGGCCTCAACGCTGCCGTCGCTGCGCAGGACGAGCGCTGCGCGCAAGCGGGGGTCGTCACTGCGCAGTCCCTGCAGCACCGCCTCGGTCTGGGCACCGGGCTCGGCCAAGGCGCGGCTGGTGGCGCGGGCGGTGGCTTCGGCGCCGGCCAGGAGCACCGCTTCCAGCGTGTGCAACTGCGCTTGTGCGGAGTACCAGCGCAGTCCGATCAAGACCATTGCCAGTGCGGCCACCAAGGCGGCAAAGCTGCTTGTAAGTCGATTCCAGCGCGGCAGCTCGATCTCCTCGGAACAGGATCCAGAAAACGTATCGAATTGTACGGAGGGTCGGCAGCCCAGCCAGCCCCGACAAACCCGGCATGGGTCGGGTCGGTTGCGCCAGTCTCCGGCCGGCCGGACTAGCCGCTCAGGCCTGGCGCGGTTCCAACCATAGCCTCAACACGCGCTGCAAGCCAGCGCGGGAGTAGGGCTTGCCCAGGTGATCGTCGAAGCCTGCGGCCAGGCTGCGTTCGCGGTCGCCGACCATGGTGTTCGCAGTCAGGGCGATCACCGGCGTGCGCGGCAGCCATTCGCTGCGACGCTCGGCTTCCTCGCGCCGCCATTGGGTGACGGCTTCGTAGCCGTCCATCACCGGCATCTGGCAGTCCATCAACACGACATCGAAGGCCTGGCTGCTCATGGCTTGCAGGGCCTGGGCGCCATCGACCGCCGTGCTGACGGTCAGCCCGAAGCGCTCAAGCTGGGCCTGGGCGAGGATCATGTTGACGGCGTTGTCCTCGACCACCAGCACCCGCTTGCCGAGCCAGCGCGTGGCATCGTCGTCGTCGCCGGCGCCGAACACGCTCTGCGGTGCGCTGTCGGCTAGCGCACAAGGCAGGTCGACCCAGAACAGCGAGCCCTGGTCAACCGTGCTGTGCAAGCCGATGTGTCCGCCCATCAAATCGACCAGTTGCTTGGCAATCGCCAGGCCCAGGCCGGTGCCGCCGTAGCGCCGCGTGGTCGACGCATCGGCTTGGGCAAAGGCCTGAAACAGGCCGGTAGCCACCTCGGCTGGGATACCCGCGCCGGTATCCTGAACTTCGACCCGCAGCAGCGCGGGCTGGCCCGCGGCTCGATCGACCTGCAGTGCAACGCGCAGGTCGACGCTGCCCGATTGGGTGAACTTGATGGCATTGCCGAGCAGGTTGCCCAGCACCTGCTTCAGACGCAAGGGGTCGCCGCGCAGGGCCACCGACTGCGGCGCGGTGTAGTCCAGGCGCAATGCCAGGCCCTTGGCGTCGGCCTGCACGGCGTGCAGGGCCATCAGTTGATCGATCGTGGCGCGCAGGTCGAAGGCAATGTCTTCGAGTGCGAGTCGGCCGGCTTCGATCTTCGAGAAATCGAGGATGTCATTGATGATCGCCACCAGGGTTCGCCCCGAAGCCTGGAGGAGCTTCACCCGCTCGCGCTGGCGTGGCGCCAAGGCCTCGTCGAGCAGAAGTTCGGCCATGCCGAGCAGGCCGTTCATCGGTGTGCGGATTTCGTGGCTCATGTTGGCCAGGAAGCGCGACTTGGCGGCACTCGCGGCGTCTGCCGCCAGCTTGGCCTCGCGCAGCGCGGCCTGGGCCTCGATGCGCAGGGTCACGTCGCGCGCGATGCCGCGGTAGCCGCAAAAGAGGCCCTCGGCATCGAACACCGGCGCGCCGCTGACTTCGACGTAATACGCGCTGCCGTCGTCGAGTTGGCGCCGCAGCAGCAAATCGTGAAACGTCGCGCGCACGGCGAGCGCCGCGCGGTGCTCGTCCCAAGTGGTGTCGACCGGCTCGGTGTGCGGCAGCGACCAGCGATGCTCTCCGATGTGCGCCTGGGCCGCAATGCCGCCACGGTCGTCGCTGCGGCCCGCGGTGTTGACGAAGCGCAGCTCGGCGTCTTGCTCCCAGTACCAATCGGTCGAAAGCTCGGTCAGGGCGCGGAACTGCGCATCGCTGGCTTGCAGCGCGCGCTGGGCCTCGTGATGCGCGGCAATCAGCGCCACCAGGCGCTGTGAAAGTGCCTCCAGGCCGGTAGCGTCGTCGCCGATGTCGGCCAGGCCGGCGCGTTGCGCCAGCGTGCGAAAGGCCTGGCGCAGATGGCCCAGTGCGCGCTGCTGCGCGTCGACATCGGCGTGCATGCGCGCATTCGCGTCGAGCAACTCGCCCGAACTGATCTCCAGGCTGCGGCTGGAGAGTGCCATGTCGCGATCGTATTGGGCGTAGCTCTGGTCGATCTGGTCGAGGAAGGCGGGCAGGCCGCGCAGGGCCAGCGCCAGCGCGCCACCTTCGCGCGCGGCCAGCGCTTCGAGCTGCACCAACAACTCGGCTTCCTGCTCGACCGAGGCCAAGCCGAGCTGACGCTTGAGTTGGCGCAACAGCAGGCGGTGGTGCGACTTCATTCGCAGAGGTAGGTGATGGCCATCGTCTGGTTGTTCAGGCGGCTCGGCCCGCCCTCGACCGCTGGACTGAATTCACCGTTGGCGTAGAAGCCGGCCAGGGTGACGCCCGGGCCAAAGACATCGGCCACGGCATCGATCTCATCGTCGACGCGGCCGCCCATCACCAGCTTCGGGTCGACGCAACTCACCAGCAGTGCCAGGCCGCCCGACGCCGGCCCTGACGGCGGGCAGGCTGCCAGCGCCGCCGCCGTGGCGCCGCGCGTCAACAGCGATGTGTTGGCGTGCATCAGGCGCAAGTGGCTGCCGAGCTCCACGTCGCCGGCCAGCGTCAGGCTGCGCTGGCTCTCGTCGACGCAGACCATGCTGCGGATCAGCCCGGTGTCGCGCAATTCGTCGTCGAGCAGCGCGAAGGGGAACATCAGGGCTGTGGCCGGCATGTCCTCGGCGTAGGCCCCAAGGTAACGCCGGTAGATGTCGAGCGCGGGCTCGCCGTCGAGTTCATAAAGCAGGTTGCCGCTGGCACGCGTGATCTTGCGCACCGGGCCGAAGGGGGTCGCACCGCCGGCCATGCCGGCGCGGACTTGCAACGCGGCGCCGTAGAGGCCGACCGCGACCGCCTGCCCGGCGTGGAGGCAGCCGTCGATCAGGGTCCACGTCAGCCCGGCCGGGCCCTGCGTGACCTCTTCGACCGCCAGCCCGCCGCTGATGTTGACCTCCGCGCCCACGCCGGCAGCCAGGCTGTCAACCAAGGCGCGGCCATCGACATCCCCGCCCTGCGCAAAGACGAGCACAGTGCGCAGGTCCGGTGCCGCCAGGGTGCGCGCCAGGCTCGCGCCGGCGCCGGCCGAGTCTGCCGCCGTGGCCAGCGCGGTGGATGCGGTGCGCAACTGCGTCGCATCGAAGCGAATCGCAGTCAGCGTCATGCCGTCGTCGGTCACCGTTCTGGCACCGATCTGGCCGCCGCTCGAGCAACCGATCAGATGCGTGTCAGCACAGGCCTGCTGCAGGCGCGCGATGACCTGGGCGTGACGAACGGTGGCATGCGAGAAGAACGCCAGCACCAGTTGCGGCCGGATCCGTTGCAGGGCCGCGAAGTCGGCCGTGTCGAATGTTGCCGCACCCAGATGCATCGATTCACAGTGCATGGCCGGCGCTGTCCGTCTCTAGCTCGCTGAGGTAGGTGATGGTCATGGTCTGGTTGTGCAGGCGGCAATCCTGCGCCGCCACGAAGGGGCTGATTTCGCCGTTGGAATAGAAGCCGGTGATGGTGGCGCCTTGGCCGAAGACGTCGGCCACGGCTTCGATCTCTTCGTCGACGCGCCCGCCCATCACCAGCTTGCGGCCGACGCAACTGACGAGGATCGCCACACCGGAGCGTGGCGCGGCCAGCATGTCCTGGGCTGCGCGGGCGGCGGCCAGGGCGCCTTCGATCAGGGCATTGGTGCTGGCATGCATCAGGCGCAGGTAGCCGCCGGGCTCGACGTCGCCGGCCAACACCAGGCTGCGCTCGCCTTCGTCGATACCGAGGATGGTGCGGATCAGGCCGATGTCGCGGTGGTCCGGGCCGAGCATCGCAAACGGGAACAGCAGGCCCGAGCCCGGCAGGTCCTTGGCGTAGTCACCGAGGTAGCGGCGGTAGATCTCGAGCGCGGGCTCACCGTCGAGTTCATAGAGCAGGTTGCCGCTGGCGCGCGTGACCTTGCGCACCGGACCGAAGGGCTGCCAGCCGCCGAAGGACCCGTGCGCAAGGTGCACGCCGTCGCCGTACAGGCCGATGGCCACGGCTTGATGGCTGTCGAGGCGCTCATCGAGCAGGGTCCAGGTCTGCTTAAAGGCGCCGCCATCGCCGGCGAGGCCGCCGGTGATCGTGACCTGGGGGCCGATGCCGGCAGCCAGGCCCTCGATCAGGGCACTGCCATTGATGGCCACCCCGGGAGCGAACACCAGCACCGAGCGCAGATCGGGTGCCGTCAAGGCCTGGGCCAGCGCCGTGCCGCAGGCGGCCGAGCCTTCCATCGAAGCCAGTGGCGCCGCCACTGCGCGAAACCGGGCCTGCGCGAAACGGATCGCGACCAGGCTGAGGCCATCGTCGAAAACACCGTCGTGCGCGATTTCGCCGGCGGTGGAGCAGCCGACGATGCGGGCCTGGGGGAAGGCCGGCTTCAGCGCCTGAAGCAGGCCATGGCGTTGCACGGCAGCGACCGAGAAGAAGGCCAGCACCAAGTGCGGCTCGATGGCCTGCAGTGGGGCGAGTTGCTGGATGTCGAAGTCAACAGCGCTGGTGCGCAGTGCGGCAGTGTGCATGGGGTGGGCATCCTGGACAGATAGATGTTAGCAAGCGTAAAACACCCCTCTGAAACGCGATTCGACAAACAAGCCGCCATTCCCACCGCCTTTTCAGTCGAGCGGCTTGCGTCCCGTCAACACTCGACGATGTTCACCGCCAGCCCGCCGCGCGCCGTTTCCTTGTATTTGGTCTGCATGTCGGCGCCGGTCTCCCGCATCGTCTTGATGACTTTGTCGAGCGAGACATGGTGCGTGCCGTCGCCGCGCAGGGCCATGCGGGCGGCGTTGATGGCTTTGACGGAGGCGATCGCGTTGCGTTCGATACAGGGGATCTGGACCAGGCCGCCGACCGGGTCGCAAGTCAGGCCGAGGTGGTGCTCCATGCCGATCTCGGCGGCGTTTTCGACCTGCTCGGTGCTGCCGCCCATCACGGCGCACAGCGCGCCGGCGGCCATCGAGCAGGCCACGCCGACTTCACCCTGGCAACCGACCTCGGCGCCGCTGATGCTGGCGTTTTCTTTGTAGAGGATCCCGATGGCGGCGGCGGTGAGCAGGAAGTCGATCACGCCGGCGTCGGTGCTGCCGTGGACGAAGCGCGTGTAGTAGTGCAGCACCGCGGGGATGATGCCGGCCGCGCCATTCGTTGGCGCCGTGACGACGCGGCCACCGGCGGCGTTCTCTTCGTTGACGGCCAGGGCGTAGAGGTTGACCCAGTCCATCACTTGCAGCGGATCCCGCAGGGCGGCTTCGGGGTTGGCCGTCAGGTCGCGGTACAGCGGCGCGGCGCGGCGGCGCACCTTGAAGCCGCCGGGCAGCACGCCGTCGGTGGCGCAGCCGCGCTGCACGCAGTCCTGCATCACGCGCCAGATGGCAGCCAAGCCGGCGTCGATCTCGGCGTCGCTGCGCCAATGGTGTTCGTTGTCGCGCATCAGTTGCGCAATCGTCTTGCCGGTACTGGCGCTCAGGGCCAACAGGTCGTCACCACTGTGGAAGGGATGCGCCAACACCGTGGTGTCGGGCGCGATGACCTTCTGCTTCGAGCCGTCGGCTGCGACTTCGTCGCTGACGACAAAGCCGCCGCCCACCGAGTAGTAGCAGCGGTTGGCCAGCTCAGTGCCTGCTGCGTCGAAGGCGATGAAGCGCAGGCCGTTGGCGTGAAAGGGCAGGGTCTCGCGGCGGTGGAAGATGAGATCGGCTTTCTCATCGAAGGCGATCTCGCGGCCGCCGTGCAGTACCAGTCGGCCTTGGGTGCGCATGGCGTCGAGCAGGGCCGGGATGGCCTCCACGTCGACGGTGTCGGGCTCGTGCCCGGCCAGGCCGAGCAATACCGCCTTGTCGCTGCCATGGCCCTTGCCAGTGGCGCCGAGCGAACCGTAGAGCTGCGACTGCACGCGGGCCACGCCCCCCAGCACGCCGTCGTGCGCCAGGCGCAGCGCGAACAGCCGCGCCGCGCGCATCGGACCGACCGTGTGCGAGCTGCTCGGGCCGATACCGATCTTGAACAGATCGAAGACAGAGACAGCCATCAGGCGTACGCCGAGAGGGGAAGGCAACTGCAGAACAGGTTGCGGTCGCCATAGACGTTGTCGACGCGGCCAACCGGCGCCCAGTACTTGTTGCGGCGCAGGCCTTTCATCGGGTAGGCGGCTTGCTCGCGGCTGTAGGCGTGGGGCCAATCTGCTTTCAGCAAGGACTCTGCCGTGTGCGGCGCATTCTTCAGCGGGTTGTCGTCGCGCGACCACTGGCCGCTCTCGACCAGGCGGATCTCGTCGCGGATGGCGATCATGGCGTCGCAGAAGCGGTCGAGCTCGGGCAGCGGTTCACTCTCGGTGGGTTCCACCATCAGGGTGCCGGCGACCGGGAAGCTCAAGGTCGGGGCGTGGAAGCCGTAGTCGATCAAGCGCTTGGCGACGTCTTCGGCGCTGACGCCCGAGCCGTCCTTGAGCGGGCGCAAGTCGAGGATGCACTCGTGCGCCACGCCGCCGCCTTTCAGGCCGGCAACTTCGCTGCTGTAGTGAATTGCGTAATGCTCGGCGAGCCGCGCCGCGACATAGTTGGCCGACAGGATCGCCACTTCGGTGGCGGCGGTCAGGCCCTCGCTGCCCATCATGCGCACATACATCCAGCTGATCGGCAGCACGCCGGCGTTGCCGAGCGGGGCGGCCGACACCGCGCCCACCGCGCTCGGCTGCCCATTGGCCGTGACATGACCCGGCAGGAAGGGCACCAGATCATCGACCACGCAGACCGGGCCGACGCCGGGGCCGCCGCCGCCGTGCGGGATGCAGAAGGTCTTGTGCAAGTTGAGGTGGCTGACGTCGCCGCCGAACTCGCCCGGCGCGGCCACGCCGACCAATGCATTCATGTTCGCGCCATCGACGTACACGCGGCCGCCGTGGCGGTGCACCAGGGCACAAAGCTCCTTGACCTGCGGGTCAAACACGCCGTAGGTGGAGGGGTAGGTGATCATGATGGCGGCCAGCGCGTCACTGTGGGCCTCGCACTTGGCCGTCAGATCGGCCATGTCGACGTTGCCCAGGGCATCGCACTTCACCACCACCACGCTCATGCCGGCCATCTGTGCGCTCGCCGGGTTGGTGCCGTGCGCTGATTCGGGGATCAGGCAAACGCTGCGCTGGGTCTCGTTGCGTGACGCATGCCAGCCCCGAATGGCCAGCAACCCGGCGTACTCGCCCTGCGAGCCGGCGTTGGGCTGCAGGCTGATGCCGGCATAGCCGGTGGCCTGGCTGAGCCAGGCGCAGAGGTGCTCATTCAACTGGGCATAGCCGGCCTGCTGGTCGGCCGGTGCGAATGGGTGGATCTGCGCAAACTCGGGCCAGCTGATCGGGATCATCTCGCTGGTGGCATTCAGCTTCATCGTGCACGAGCCGAGCGGGATCATGGTGCGGTCGAGTGCCAGGTCCTTGTCGGAGAGCTGGCGGATGTAGCGCAGCATCTCGGTTTCGCTGTGGTGCGTGTTGAACACCGGGTGGCTCAGGAAGGCGCTGGTGCGGCGCAGGGCGGGCGGGATCATCGGCTCGATGCCCTTCTCGAACGCGGCCATCTCCGGCAGCGCCTGGCCGGGCGGCGCGAACAGGCGCCACAGCGTGGCGATGTCTTCGCGCGTGGAGGTTTCGTCGAGGTTGATGCCGAGCATGCTGTCGCCCCACTCGGGGAAGCGGCGCAGGTTGATGCCGACCGCCACGGCGCACGCCGCGATTGCGGCGGTACCGGCGCCGGTGTCGATCGTGATCGCATCGAAGGCGGTGGTGCTGCGCACGGCCACGTCCATCTCGCGCAGGCCCTGGGCCAGCACGGCGGTGTAGCTGGCCACACGCTGCGCAATGCGTTTCAGGCCGGCAGGGCCGTGGTAGACGGCGTACATGCTGGCGATGACGGCCAGCAGCACCTGCGCGGTGCAGATGTTGCTGGTGGCTTTCTCGCGCCGGATGTGTTGCTCGCGCGTCTGCAGAGCCAGCCGGTAGGCGGGGTCGCCGTTGGCATCGACGCTGACACCGACCAGGCGGCCGGGCAGGCTGCGCTTGTACTCGTCGCGACAGGCCAGGTAAGCGGCGTGCGGGCCGCCGTTGCCCATGGGCACGCCGAAACGCTGCGTGGTGCCCAGGGCGATGTCGGCGCCGAGTTCGCCGGGCGGCACGATCAGGGTCAGCGCCAACAGGTCGGCGGCGATGATGAAGGCCGCCTGGTGGTCGTGAATGCGGGCTGCGTCTTCGCGCACGTCGTGAATCGAGCCGTCGGTGGTCGGCATCTGCAGCAGCACGGCGAAATAGTCGCCGCCGGCGATCAGCGTGTCCCACTCCTCAGCCGAGTTGGCCAGCACCAGCGTCAGCCCGAGCGGCGCGGCGCGCGTGCGCATGACTTCGATGGTTTGCGGATGGCAGTCG
>JANNGJ010000016.1:0-24545 GCA_031403815.1 Burkholderiales bacterium
GGCCGTGCCTTTTTATGAAACGGTGGTGGCTACGCCCGCTGGCCTACGCGGGGGTACTTTAACGTTGCTGTGTCCCCCTGGGGCCCGATCCCCGCGCCGATGCAGGCATGCAAGAGCATTCACGGGCATGCAAGGACAGGCAAAGAGAAGCAATGGCAGGCACGGATGCGAACGTCCCATCTGGGCCAAAGGGCGACCCCAGGATTGATGCTGTTGAGCGCATTCGCATATCAGGCCGCCATTGCGGCAGCCCGACGGCGCACCGCCGCCAGCCACAGCAGCGCAGCGCCGATCAACGCCACCACCGGCAGTGAACCCAGGTTGAGCCAGGTCCAGCCTTGCGTCGTCACCAGGGCGCCCGATGCGAACGAGGTCACGGCCATGGTGGCGAAGACGCAGAAGTTCATTGCACCCTCGGCCTTGTGCTTCTCGACCGCGCTGTAGGTGGTGGTGAGCAAGGTGGTGCCGCCGACGAAGAGGAAGTTCCAGCCGATGCCAAGGATCGCCAGGGCGAGCAGGAACTGCATCAGATCAACCCCCGACAGGGCCACCGCAATGCAGACCGCTTCGAGCAGAACGCCCACGCCCATGATCGGCACGGCGCCGAAGCGCTTGATCAAGTGCCCGGTGAAGAAGCTCGGCACGAACATGCCCAGCACATGCCACTCCAGCACCAGCGCGGCGTCGGAGAAAGGCAGGCCGCAGCGCGCCATCGCGATCGGCGTGGCGGCCATCAGCAGGTTCATCACGCCATAGCCCAATGCGCCACCGATGACGGCAACGATGAAGGCCGGTTGTCGAGCGATCTCGCGCAGCGGCCGCCCGGTGGTAGCGCCCGCAAGCGGTGGTTTGTGCGGCGGGAATCTGATCAGCGACAGCGCCGCCAGGGACAACACGGCCACGCCAATCAGCGCGATGTAGGCCGCAGCGAACGGCACCGCCAGCAGCGAGCGCGTCGCGCTGGCCAGGTTGGGCCCGGCGAAGGCGCCGATGATGCCGCCGGCCAGCACCAGCGAGATGGCCTTTTCTTTGTAGGTCGGGTCCGCCAGCTCGGGCCCGGCAAAGCGGTACAGCCCGGCATTGGCGCTGTAGAAACCTGCGACCACTGTTGCGGCGACCAGCAGCCAGAAGTTCTTCGTCACGGCCGCGTAGGCGCACAGCGCGGCGGACAACGCCGCGACGATCAAGCCGCACTGAAATGATCGCTTGCGGCCCCACCGTGCCTGGGTTCGTGCCACCAGGCCGGTGGACAGGGCGCTACCGACGACATAGCCCGTGATCGGCAGCGTGGCCATCCATGCCGCCGGTGCCAGCGACAAACCGACCAGGCCGTTGATGGCGATGAAGACCACGTTGTTGGTCATGAACAGGCCCTGGCTGAGCGCAAGCAAGAGCAGGTGCCGATTCATCCGGCGATCATCGCACTGCGACAATCGCGCCACGATGTCTGGCTCGCTGTTCGCCGATGAAGAGTCCGCTGCGGCTTGGCCGCAGGCCGCGGCGGATGCGCCGCTCGCTGAGCGCCTGCGACCCCGCACGCTGGCCGAAGTCATCGGCCAACGCCACTTGCTCGCGCCTGGCAAGCCTGTCGCCGCCGCCTTCGCTGCGGGACGGCTCCACTCCATGATCCTGTGGGGCCCGCCGGGGGTCGGCAAGACCACCTTGGCGCGCTTGGTGGCTGGCGCCTTCGCGGCGGAGTTCATCGTCATCTCAGCGGTGCTGGGCGGCGTCAAAGACATCCGTGAGGCCGTCGATCGTGCGCAGGCGGCACGGCGCGCCGGCCGCGCCAGCATCGTCTTTGTCGACGAAGTGCACCGTTTCAACAAAGCACAGCAAGACGCCTTCCTGCCGCATGTCGAATCGGGCTTGTTCACCTTCATCGGCGCGACCACCGAGAACCCGTCCTTCGAGGTCAATTCGGCGCTGCTGTCGCGCGCCACGGTCCACGTCTTGCAACCTCTGGCGGCGAGCGAACTCGCCGAGTTGCTGGAGCGGGCGCGTGCTGCGGTGGGCTTGCCGGCCTTCAGCGGGGCTGCGCGCGAGCGCCTGGTCGGCTACGCCGATGGCGATGCCCGGCGCCTGCTCAACGCGGTTGAAAACCTGGCTGCTGTGGCCGACGCCGCAAGCGAAGTGGACGAGGCTCTGCTCGAGCTTGCCTTGGGTGAGCAACTGCGCCGCTACGACAAGGGCGGTGATATCTTCTACGACACCATTTCTGCATTGCACAAGAGCGTGCGCGGCAGCGACCCCGATGCCGCGCTCTACTGGCTGGTGCGCATGCTCGACGGCGGTGTTGACCCACGCTATGTCGCGCGCCGCGTGCTGCGCATGGCCAGTGAAGACATCGGGCTGGCCGACCCGCGCGCGTTGCGCATGGCCCTGGACGCCACCGAAGTCTTCGAGCGCCTGGGCTCGCCGGAGGGCGAGTTGGCCCTGGCCCAGGCGGTGATCTTTCTGGCTGCAGCGCCGAAGTCGAATGCTGTCTACGCCGCCTGGAACGAGGTTCGCGCCTTCGTGGCAGCCAGCGGCACGCTGCCGGTGCCGCTGCACCTGCGCAACGCACCGACAACGCTCATGAAACAGCTCGACCATGGGCGCGGCTACCGCTACGCCCATCACGAAGCCGATGCCTTTGCCGCCGGCGAAACCTACTTTCCCGACGGCCTTGCGCCACCCCCGTTCTACCGCCCCACTGAGCGCGGTCTCGAAGCGCAGATCGCCGCCAAGTTGGCGCAACTGCGCCAGGCCAACGCGTCTGCGACCCGCGACGCGGTCGCGCCCGACGACCCTGGCACCTGAGGATTGACGCGACCCATAGCGGCGGCTTGCACAGTGCGACTGCCCAGGTCCGACGCCGCCGCAACAGGGTA
Source organism: Burkholderiales bacterium (assembly GCA_031403815.1). Classification (GTDB taxonomy): domain Bacteria; phylum Pseudomonadota; class Gammaproteobacteria; order Burkholderiales; family Burkholderiaceae_C; genus CADEEN01. Next base: position 2,871 of record JANNGJ010000016.1, read on the forward strand.
TTCCCAGCGCAAGGCACGCAACTTGCCTACCTACAATCGTTCGCGATAGCCGATCCGGGAGCGCCGCTTGGAAACCTTCTTTCAGCAAATCATCAATGGCCTGGTGCTGGGCAGCATGTATGCCCTGGTGGCCCTGGGCTACACCATGGTCTACGGCATCATCAACCTGATCAACTTCGCACATGGCGAAGTGCTGATGGTGGGCGCCCTGACCAGCTGGACCGTGGTCACGCTCTTGGCCGACTCGGGCATGTCGGGCTGGGTGCTGATGGGCATCTCGTTGGTCTGCGCCATCGTGGTGTGTTGCCTGCTGAATTTTGCAATCGAGAAGATCGCCTACCGACCGCTGCGCAACGCACCGCGCTTGGCGCCCTTGATCACTGCCATGGGCGTGAGTCTGCTGCTGCAGACGCTGGCCATGATCATCTGGAAACCCAACCCGAAGCCCTTCCCGATCCTGTTGCCGAATGAGCCGATCGACCTCGGCGGCCCGGTCATCAGCGTCGTGCAATGCCTGATCCTGGGCCTGACGGTGGTGATCCTGGCCGCGCTCATGTACCTCGTCAACAAGACCAAGCTCGGACGTGCCATGCGCGCCACCGCCGAGAACCCGCGCGTCGCCGCCTTGATGGGCGTACGGCCCGACATGGTGATTTCGGCCACCTTCATCATCGGCGCCGCATTGGCGGCAGTGGCCGGCGTGATGTGGGCGGCCAACTACGGCACCGTGCAGCACTCGATGGGCTTCCTGCCCGGTTTGAAGGCCTTCACGGCTGCGGTGCTTGGCGGCATCGGCAACCTGGCCGGGGCGGTCGTGGGCGGTGTCCTGCTCGGGCTGGTTGAGGCCATCGGTGCCGGCTACCTGGGCGATTTGACCGGCGGCGTACTGGGCAGCCACTACGCCGACATTTTTGCCTTTGCGCTGCTGATTCTGGTGCTGACCTTGCGACCGTCAGGCTTGCTCGGTGAGCGTGTGGCAGACCGAGCGTGAGGAGGGCCGCGACATGATGAAAAACAAACTCGTCGTCTTCCTGATCGCCGCGGCGTTCTTGATTGCGCTGCCGCTGTTCGCACAGCAGTTCGGCCAAGGCTGGGTGCGCATCATGGCGCTGGCCTTGCTCTATGTGCTGCTCGCGCTCGGCCTGAACATCGTGGTCGGCTACGCCGGCCTGCTCGACCTGGGCTTCGTGGCCTTCTATGCCCTCGGCGCCTACATGTATGCGCTGCTGGCATCGCCGCACCTGTCAGAGAACTTCGAAGCCTTCAAGGCGGCGTTTCCGAATGGCCTGCATTCGCCGATCTGGCTCGTGATTCCGATGGCGGCGGCCTTTGCGGCCTTGGCCGGGGCCCTGCTCGGCGCACCGACCTTGAAGCTGCGTGGCGACTACCTAGCCATCGTGACCCTCGGCTTCGGCGAGATCATCCGTGTCTTTCTGAACAACCTCGAGCACCCGGTCAACATCACCAACGGCCCTCGCGGCCTGGACCGCATCGACTCGATGACCCTGTTCGGCGTGATTGACTTCGGCAAGGGCATCAGCATCGGTGACTTCAAGATTCCGTCGGTGACGCTTTACTTCTATCTCTTCCTCACGTTGGTGGTGTTCAGTGTGGTGATCTGCCATCGCCTGGAGACCTCGCGCATCGGCCGCGCCTGGATGGCCATCCGCGAAGACGAAATCGCCGCCAAGGCGATGGGCATCAACACGCGCAACATGAAGCTGCTGGCGTTCTCGATGGGGGCCACCTTCGGGGGCGTGTCGGGGTCGATGTTCGCGTCCTTCCAGGGCTTCGTGTCACCCGAATCCTTCAGCCTGATGGAAAGCGTGATGATCGTGGCCATGGTCGTGCTCGGCGGCATCGGCCACATTCCCGGGGTGATCCTGGGCGCCGTGATGCTGGCAGCCTTGCCCGAGGTGCTGCGCTACGTGGTCGGCGACATCCAGAACATGACCGGCGGGCGCATCGACGCCGCCATCCTGCGCCAATTGCTGATCGCGCTGGCAATGATCATCATCATGTTGGTGCGGCCGCGCGGCCTGTGGCCGTCACCCGAGCATGGCAAGGCGGCGCCGGCGCCCGTCGCAGCAAAGTGAGGCGGGCCCCATGAGCACGGTTGTTCTCCAAGTCAAAGGCGTGTCCAAGCGCTTCGGCGGTCTGCAGGCCTTGTCGGATGTCGGCATCAGCATCCAGCCGGGCCAGGTGTACGGTTTGATCGGTCCCAACGGCGCTGGCAAGACCACCTTCTTCAATGTCATCACAGGCCTCTACACCCCCGACTCCGGCAGTTTCGAGCTGGGGGGCGCGCCCTACAAGCCCGAGGCGGTGCACCTGGTGGCCAAGGCCGGCATTGCGCGCACCTTTCAGAACATCCGCTTGTTCGCCGAGATGACGGCGCTGGAAAACGTGATGGTCGGGCGCCATGTGCGCACCCACTCGGGCCTGTTCGGTGCAGTCTTCCGCACCGCCAGTTTCAAGGCCGAGGAAGCGGCGATCACGGCGCGTTCACGCGAGCTGCTGGAGTATGTCGGCATCGGCAAGTTCGCCGACTACAAGGCGCGCACGCTGAGCTATGGCGACCAGCGGCGCCTGGAGATTGCGCGCGCGCTGGCGACCGACCCGAAGTTGATCGCGCTCGACGAACCCGCCGCTGGCATGAACGCCACCGAAAAGGTCGTGTTGCGCGAGCTGATCGACCGTATCCGCAACGACGGGCGCACGATCCTGTTGATCGAGCACGACGTCAAGTTGGTGATGGGCTTGTGCGACCGCGTTACGGTGCTCGACTATGGCAAGCAGATCGCCGACGGCACGCCGGCCGATGTGCAGCGCAACGACAAGGTGATCGAGGCCTACCTCGGCGCCGGCCACAAAGCGCACTGAGGATCACCATGGCACCCACCCTCCTCAAAGTCACCGGCCTGAAAGTCGCCTACGGCGGCATCCAGGCCGTCAAGGGCGTCAGCTTCGAAGTCCTGCAAGGCGAATTGGTCAGCCTGATCGGCGCCAACGGCGCCGGCAAGACCACCACGCTGAAGGCCATCACCGGCATCCAGCCGGTGGCGGCTGGCGAGATTGAGTTCATGGGCAAACCGATCAAGGGGCAGGGCGCCTGGGACCTCGTCAAGCAAGGCCTGGTGATGGTGCCCGAGGGCCGCGGCACCTTCACCCGCATGACGATCACCGAGAACCTGCAGATGGGCGCCTTCGTGCGCAATGACACCGAGATCGAGGCCGACATCGACAAGGTCTTCGGCATCTTCCCGCGCCTGAAGGAGCGTGCCAAGCAGCTCGCCGGCACCATGAGTGGGGGCGAGCAGCAGATGCTGGCGATGGGCCGCGCCCTGATGGCCCGGCCCAAGGTGCTGTTGATGGACGAGCCCTCGATGGGCCTGTCGCCGATCATGGTGGACAAGATCTTCGAGGTCGTCGCCGACATCCACAAACAGGGCACCACCATCCTGCTGGTCGAGCAAAACGCCAGCCGTGCCCTGGCCCTGGCGGATCGAGGCTACGTGATGGAGTCGGGCGAGATCACCATGAGCGGCGAGGCCAAGGGCTTGTTGGCCGACCCGCGGGTTCGGGCGGCCTACCTCGGCGAGTAGGCGCTCAGGGCTTCTCGGCCACGGCTTTCAGGTTGGCCAGGCCGGCTTCGAAGTCGGGGCCCACCATCTTGTCGCCGAACAGTGCGATCCAGCGATACAGCGGGTTGCTGCCCATGTCGCCGTTCATGCTCCAGGTCACTTTGGTCGCGACGCCCGCGCTGGCCAATTCGAGCGCGCCGCGTGAGGTCGTGCCGAAATCCGGGAAGTAGAGGTCGTAGGCCAGCCGGCGGCTCGGCTCGGCCGCCGTGAAGGTCATCTTGCCGTCGCCTTCGTTCTTGCTCGTCCAGGCCCAGGCGGCCCCGGCGCCGGAGGGCGGGCCGCTGTAAGTGATCTGCATGGCCGGGTCGCGTTGGTTCCAGACGGACCACCGCTTCCACTCGCGCGGGTCGGCGATCAAGCCGTAGACCTTGTCGGCGGGTGCAGCAATGGTGACGCTGCGCGCCACGCTGAACTTTGGCGAGAGGGCATAGCCACCGGCCACCAGAACGGTGACCAAGCCGATCAATCCGATCACGGCCCATTTCAGCAACTTGAGCATGGCGTGTCCATTCAGTGCCTCAGGGGCAGGGAATGCCACGAGGCGCATGGCAGTCTCGCGCCAATCCGGGGGCGGCGCAAGATGGCATCATCGCGGCCTCGCGCTGACGGCACAAAGCTCCTCGGCGTTATGTTCTCCCTTGCACTCTCACCTGCCCGCGAGGCGCTCATGACATTCCTGCACAAACCCATCCGGATAGCTGCCTGCTTGTTGCTGGCCAGCGCGGTGTCACTGGCTGCGGCCCAGACGGCCTCGACCAAACCGGCCGCCAAGCCGGCGGACAAGACCCTCGGCGGCAAGCCGACCGGCGGCGGTAAGTTGATGACGCGCGACGAGTTGCGCACCTGCCTGAAGCGACTCGCCGACGTCAACCAGAGCGGCCGCGACGTCGAGGCGCAGCGGCCGGCGCTCGACCGCGAGCGCGAAGAACTCAAGGCCTCGGGCGAAGCGCTCAAGGTCGAGCGCGCCGAAGTGGACCGCACGCTGGTTGCGGTGCGTGAGTGGGAGGGCCGCGTTCGCGGCCACAGCGTCGACATCGAGTCCTTCAACAAGCGCAGCGCGTCGGTCGCGGAACTGCCACGCGGCGAGCAACAGAAAGTGACCGATGAGTTGAAGGTCGAGCGCGAGCGTTTGCAAAAAGTGCGGGAGTCGCTGGCCGTTGACGAGGCCAAGCTGGTGCCTGTGTACCAAGCCACGACCAAGGCCTACAACGAGCGCGCGATGGCCCGCGACGCCAAGGTGAATGACTGGAACGCACGAAATACCGCCGCGGTCGATGCAGCCGTCAAGCAGCAGGAAGCGCGTGCCCTGTGGCTCAACGAGTGCGCCAACCGACCCTACCTGGAAGACGACGAGAAGGCCGTCAAGGCCGGGAAATGAACAGGATGCAAGACGCAACCGTGACGACTTCGAACCCCTTGCTCCAGCCCTGGGATACGCCCCACGGCTTGCCGCCTTTCGCCAACCTGCATGCTGAGCACTTCGCGCCGGCATTGCGCGCGGCAATGCGCGAGCACCGTCGCGAGCTCGACGCCATCGGCGCCCAGACCGAGGCAGCGACCTTCGACAACACCTTGGCCCGCTTCGATGCGTCGGGTCGTCTGCTGTCCAAGCTGGAGGGCGCTTTTCACAACCTTTGTGCGTCAGAAACCTCGCCCGCCTTGCAAGAGGCGCAGCGCGAGATGGCCGAGCCGATGGCCGCGCACGCCAACGCCGTGTACATGCACGCGGCGCTGTTCGCGCGCATCGACGCCTTGCACAGCCGCCGTGCCACGCTGGCGTTAACGCCCGAACAGTTGCGGCTGCTGGAGCAGACCCAGCGCGATTTCGTCCGTGCCGGGGCCCGCCTGGCCCCCGCCGCACAGCAGCGCTATGCCGCGCTGATGGAGCGCCTTGCGGCCTTGACCACGCAATTCGGCCAGAATGTGCTCGCCGACGAGAACGCCTACCGCTTGCAGCTGAGCGGTGAGGCCGAGCTTGCGGGCTTGCCGGACTCGGTCCGTGCCGCGGCGCAAGCGGCCGCCGCCGAGCGCGGCCTGCCCGGGCATGTGATCACCTTGTCGCGCTCCTTGCTGGTGCCGTTCTTGACTTTCAGCGAGCGACGTGACCTGCGTGAAGCCGCGTGGCGCGCCTGGACCGGCCGTGGCGAGCACCCCGGCACGCACGACAACCGTGCCATCGTGCGCGAGATCCTGCAATTGCGGGCCGAGCAGGCGGCCCTGCACGGCCGCGCCTGCTATGCCGACTACGCCCTGGACAACCGCATGGCCCGCGAGCAGGGGGCGGTCGCGCGCCTGCTCGACGACGTCTGGCAGCGCTCCGTCGCCGCACTCGAACGCGAGCGCGGGCAGCTGCAAGCGCTGATGCGTGCGGCGGGCGTCAAGGAAGCCATCGAAGCCTGGGACTGGCGCTACTGGGCCGAGAAGGTGCGGCAGCAAACCTATGCCCTCGATGACGCTGAGATCAAACCCTACTTCCCGCTCGAGCGCATGGTGGCGGCTGCCTTCGATTGCGCCGAGCGCCTGTTCGGTGTGCGCTTCACCGAACGCAACGACCTGCCGGTCTATCACCCCGACGTCAAGGCCTACGAGATGTGCGACCGCGACGGGCGCATCGCCGGCATCTTCTTGCACGACAACTTCGCCCGTCCGAGCAAGCGCAGCGGCGCCTGGATGAGCTCGTTCCGGCAACAGACGCGCAATGGCGCCGACGTGATCCCGGTGATCGTCAACAACAACAACTTTGCCAAGGCCCCAGAGGGTGCGCCGACCCTGCTGTCCTTTGACGACGTGCGCACCCTGTTCCACGAATTCGGCCACGGCTTGCACGGCCTGCTGTCGAGCGTCGGTTATGAACGCCTGTCAGGCACCAATGTGTTGAGCGACTTCGTCGAGCTGCCGTCGCAATTGTTCGAGCACTGGATGAGCGAGCCGGCGGTGCTGCGACGCCATGCGCGCCATGTCGTGACCGGCGAGCCGATTCCCGACGCCTTGATCGAGCGTCTGGCGGCTGCGCGCCGCTTTGGCCAGGCCTTTGAGACCGTGCGCTATGTTGCCAGTGCGCTCACCGACATGGCGGTGCATGCCTTGCCGCTGAGCCAGGTGCCTCGCGATGTGGTGGCTTTCGAGGCCCAGGTGCTGCGCGAGCGCGGCTTGCCGCCCGGTGTCGGCATCAACCACCGCTTCACCCACTTCCAGCATCTCTTCGCCGGCTCCGGCTACGCCGCGGGCTACTACGTCTATCTGTGGGCCGAAGTGCTCGATGCCGATGCCTTCGATGCCTTCATCGAGGCCGGTGACCCGTTCGACGCCGCTGTGGCCGAGCGCCTGCAACGCCACATCTATGCGGCAGGCGACAGTGTCGAACCGGGTGCGACCTACCTGGCTTTTCGCGGCCGCGCTGCGCAGATCGAGCCCATGTTGAAGAAGCGGGGCTTGCTGGCGCAACCCGTCTAGCCGGTCTCAGTTCGGCCGCTTGGTCAGGCGCATCGTGTCGTTGTCGCGCTTCATCTGAAAGCGCGTCAGGAAGCTGTTGCCGAGCAGCACATGCTCCATCGTCGACGGCATGATGACGGCCTCGACATTGGCGATCTCGACTTCGCCCACCCGCACGGAGGACAGCGTCACCACGTTGACCGGGATGCGGCCATTGGCGGTGCCGGCGAAGCCGCGCGGGGCCGACTTGTAGTTGATGCCGATGCGGTCGGCGTCGGCCTGGCCCATCGCGATGGCGGTGGCGCCGGTATCGACCAGAAAACTCACGGCCTTGCCATTGATCTGGCCGGCGGTGGTGAAGTGGCCGCCTGTGCCCGCCGTCAGCACGATCTCGGTGTTGCCACTGCGTGGCTCGTCCGCGCCGCCCACGCGTACCGGGCTGGCGCCGGCAAACAGCACGCGGCGCTGACCGCTGATGTCGACTTCGGCTTGCGTCGCTGAGAGCGACACCAGGCGCACACCCTGTGCGGAGGCGCCGACTTCAAGCACCCGCGGCACGCCGTCAATCACCAGCAGGGCCTGGCGCGTGCCCATGCTGCCGTTCAGGGTCACGGTCTGCGCCACCGCGGCGCCAGCGAGCGCCAGGGCGACAACAACCAGGGCGCGGCCGAAGTGCGCAGCCATCAATCGCGGAAGTTCTCGAACTTCAAGGGCGCCTCGGTGACTTCGCGTCGCAGCAGGGCAATCACACCTTGCAACTCGTCACGCTTGGCGCCTGTGATGCGAACGCTGTCACCCTGGATGGCTGCTTGCACCTTGAGCTTGCTCTGCTTGACCAGCTGCTGGATCTTCTTGCCCAACTCGCCATCGATGCCGCACTTCACGGCCACCGGTTGGCGAACCTTGTCGCCACCGACCTTTTCGATCTTGGCGCTGTCGTCGATAAATCGAACGTCCACGCCGCGTTTGGCCAGCTTGGCCAGCAGGATGTCTTTGACCTGGCCGATCTGAAAATCGCTGTCGGCATGCAGCATCAGGTCACGTTCCTTGGCGCCCTTTTCCGTCAGGTCAATCCTGGCGCCCGAGCCCTTGAAATCGAAGCGGGTGCCGATTTCCTTGTTGCTCTGGTCAACGGCGTTGCGCAACTCCACAAAGTCGGGTTCAAGAACGGCGTCGAAGCTTGGCATGGAGGGCGCGGAGCGGGTCGGATCGGTAGAGCCCGATCATCGGTCAAAATTCTGCCATGCCGAATGCCCCCGCAACTGCCCTGCCGATTGAACACGGCGTGAACCTGCGCACGTTCAACAGCTTCGGCTTGCCGGCCACGGCCCACACCCTGGTGCGCATCGACAGCGATGCGGCCTTGCGGCGGGTCATCGATCACCCGGAACTGGGGCGTGCGCCGAAGTTCATCCTCGGCGGCGGCAGCAACATCGTTTTCACACATGACCCGCAGGCCGTGGTGTTGAAGGTCGAGGTGCGTGGCCTGCGACTGGTCGAAGCCCGGGCCGACGCTTGGATCGTCGAGGCCGGCGCTGGCGAGAACTGGCATGACACGGTGGCCTGGACGCTGGCGCAAGGCTGGCCCGGGCTGGAGAACCTGGCGCTGATCCCGGGTTCGGTCGGCGCGACGCCGGTGCAGAATATCGGCGCCTATGGCGTCGAGCTGCAGGACCGTTTCCACTCCCTCGATGTCGTGGATCTGGTGACCGGTCGCAGCGTCACCTTCGATGCCTCGCGCTGCCAGTTTGGCTACCGTGACAGCGTCTTCAAGCGCGAATTGGCCGGCAAGGGCGTGATCACGCGCGTGCGCTTTGCCCTGCCGCGGCCCTGGCGGCCGGTGCTGGGCTACCTCGAGCTCGAACGCAAGATGCACGAAACCGGCAACGCCGCCCCCGATGCGCAGACCGTGTTCGACTGGGTCTGCGCCATCCGCCGCGCCAAGTTGCCCGACCCGGCGCTGATCGGAAACGCCGGCAGCTTCTTCAAGAACCCGGTGGTCACTGTCGAGCAGTGCCAGGACATCATCGGGCGCGACCCCGAAGTTGTGCACTACCCCTTGCCCGATGGCAGTGTGAAGTTGGCGGCCGGCTGGCTGATCGACGCCTGTGGCTGGAAGGGCAAGACCGTCGGCCGGGCCGGGGTCTATGAGAAGCAGGCCCTGGTACTGGTCAATCGCGGCGGCGCGTCGGGCGCCGAGGTCTTGACCTTGGCGCGGGCGATCCAGGAGAGCGTATACGGCCGCTTCGGCATCCGGCTCGAGCCCGAGCCGGTGGTCGTTTAGCGCGGCGCTTGCGGCGCTGCCGCTGGCCGTCGCTGGCCTTGGTTCTAAGCGCGCGCCGGCCGCAGGGCTGACTTGGGGCGAAACGCCTTGCACGCCGCGTCGTCCGTCTCAAGGTAGGGCCCCCCGAGCAGATCGATGCAATACGGCACCGCCGCGAAGATGCCGTGCACTGGCGGCGAGGCGGCAGGCAAGCCTTCCAGCGTTTCGGCAATCGCCTTGGGTTGCCCCGGCAAATTGATGATCAGGCACTGCTTGCGGACCACCGCCAACTGACGTGACAAGATCGCGGTCGGCACGAAGTTCAGGCTGATCTGGCGCATCTGCTCGCCGAACCCGGGCATCACCTTGTCGGCCACGGCCAGGGTTGCCTCCGGCGTCACATCGCGCAGCGCCGGGCCGGTACCGCCCGTGGTCAACACTAGGTGGCAATGGTGACGGTCAACCAACTCGACCAGGGCTTCGGCGATGCCGTCTTCGTCGTCGGGAATCACCCGCGTGTCCCACTCAAGTGGGTTGCGCAACGCCCGCGTGAGCCAGGTCTGCAGGGCCGGGATGCCCTTGTCTTCGTAGATGCCGGCCGAAGCGCGGTCACTGATCGACAGCAGACCGATCTTGACGCGGGCAAGGGCCTCACTCATCGGCTTGCACCAGCACGGGCTTGAGGAACTGGAACAGCTCACGCCAGGCGCGGCCATGGCGCTGTTCAGGCGGCAGCGTGGCCTCTTTGCGCGCATTGCGGATCAAGGTGCGCAGCTGCTGGGCGTCGGACTCGGGATGCGCGGCCAGCCAGCGTGTCAGGGCCTCGTCATCGGCCACCAATTCGACGCGCCAGTGCTCGGCGCGGTGGAGGGCCAGCGCGTCATGCGCACGGCCGAGCTGGGCGGCGGCCACGGCTTCCTGCAGCGGCGCGACATCGGCGCGGCGCATCAGCTTGCCGATGTGCTGGCGCTGGCGCCGGCGGCCCTCGTGCGAGCGCGTGCGCTGGTACTCATGCAACGCGTCGCGCAGGGCTTCGGGCATGTCGATCACGGCCAGCCGGGCGTCGGACAGGGCGGCCAGCGCCTCGCCGAGTGTCTGCTGCTCGTGGGCCTGCTTCTTCAGCGCCGTCTTGCTCGGGCGCTCGTCATCGTCGTGCTCGGAGATGGGGACTAAGCGGGTCATGCGCGGTGGGTGGGAAGCGGCTCGGTATCATAGTTCGCAGCGTTTCACGATTGGCCCCCATGACGAGTTCCACAAGTTTTGCCTACACCCGCGACCAGTTTGCGCAGACCGTTGAAGACGCGCTCGCCATCGCCAAGCGCAAAGGCGCCAGCGACGCGGGCGCCGAAGTCTCGGAGGGCGTGGGCCTGTCGGTTTCGGCCCGCATGGGGGAGTTGGAGAACGTCGAACGCAACCGCGACAAGTCGCTCGGCGTGGCTGTTTATGTCGGCCAGCGCCGCGGCAACGCCAGCACCTCTGACTTTTCACGCGCAGCCATCGAGCAGACGGTGCAGGCGGCCTACGACATTGCGCGCTTTACGGCGCAAGACCCGGCGGCGGGCCTGCCTGACGAAGCCGATGTTGCCAGCGCTGCCACTGCCGCCCGCAATCTCGACCTGGCTCACCCCTGGGCTATCGATGCCGAAGGCGCCGCCGAGTTGGCCCTGCGCTGCGAAGCGGCAGCGATGGCCACCGACCGGCGCATCACCAACTCGGAGGGCGCGGGGGTCAGCGCGCAGCAGTCGCACTTCTTCATGGGCAACAGCCGCGGCTTCCGTGGCGGCTACGCGAGTTCGCGGCATTCGCTCTCGGTGGCACCGATTGCCGGCAAGGGCGACGGCATGCAGCGCGACCACTGGTACAGCTCAAAACGCGACCCGCGCGAGCTGGCCGCGGCGGAGGCCGTCGGGCGCTACGCCGCGCAACGTGCACTGGCCCGGCTCGGCTCGCGCAAGGTCAGCACCTGCGAGGTGCCGGTACTGTTTGAGTCCACGTTGGCCGCCGGCCTGGTCGGGGCTTATGTGCACGCCACGTCCGGCGGCTCGCTGTACCGAAAGGCCAGCTTCCTCGACGCCAGTCTCGGGCAACAGGTGCTGGCCCCTCATCTCGATTTGGTCGAAGACCCGTTTCTGCGCCGTGGCAACGGCAGCGCGCCCTTCGACGACGAGGGCGTGGCCACTCGCAAACGCAAGGTCGTTGACGCCGGGGTCGTTCAGGGCTACTTCTTGTCCAGCTATTCGGCGCGCAAGCTGGGCATGAAGACGACGGGCCACGCGGGGGGGTCGCACAACCTGACCCTGACCAGCCGTCTGAGCCGGCCCGGCGACGATCTCGACGCCATGCTGCGCAAGCTGGGCCGCGGCCTTTTCGTTGTTGAGCTGATGGGCCAGGGCGTCAACTACGTGACTGGCGACTACTCGCGCGGCGCGGCAGGCTTTTGGGTCGAGGGCGGCCGGATCGTCCACCCGGTGCAGGAGGTCACGATCGCGAGCAATCTGCGCGACATGCTCAAGCGCATCGTCGCCGTCGGCACAGACACTTACACCCACGGCAGCAAGACCCTGGGCTCGGTGCTCATCGAGCGCATGAAGGTCGCGGGCGCGTAAACGCACGAGGCGGCGCGACCGTCGCCGGCCATAGGAAAACCCGGAGCAGCGCAGCCACGCCGCTGCCTAAAATCCGACTCGTCTGAATTCGTCCACTTTCCCCAGGAGCCTGTTCATGGAACGTCGTCTGTTTGTCGGTGGTGCTGGCCTAGCGGGCGTGTTGGCCGCTGGTGTTGCGCCTGCGGTGCATGCCCAGGCCGCTATTCGTTGGCGCTTGAGTTCGGGGTTTCCAAAGGCGCTCGACACCATATTCGGGGCTGCTGACAGCTTCGCCAAGAAGGTCAAGGAGATGTCTGGCGGCAAGTTCGAGGTCTCGGTCCATGCAGCCGGCGAACTGGTGCCCATGCCCGGTTTGGTCGACGCGGTGCAAAACGGCACGGTCGAGATGGGCCACACGGCGCCTTATTACTACTTCGGGAAGAACGACGCGTTTGCGCTGGGTTGTGCCGTCCCCTTCGGCCTGAACAGCCGCCAAATGACAGCCTGGCAGTACGACGGCAACGGCCTCAAGCTGATGCGCGAGTTCTATTCGAACTACGGTTTCACCAGTTTTCCGATGGGCAACACCGGCGCGCAGATGGGCGGCTGGTACCGCAAGGAAATCAAGACCGTCGCCGACATGAAGGGACTGAAGTTCCGCGTCGGCGGCTTCGCGGGCAAAGTCACGGGGCGTCTGGGTACCGTGTCCCAGAATATCCCTGGCGGCGAGATCTACCAAGCCTTGGAGAAGGGCACCATCGACGCTGCCGAGTGGGTAGGCCCCTATGACGACCAGAAGCTGGGCTTCAACAAGGTCGCCCCGATCTATCACTACCCAGGTTGGTGGGAGGGTGGACCGCAGCTTGACCTGTACGTCAACCAGAAGGCTTTCGACACGCTGAGCGCCGAGAACAAGGCCATCGTCGAATGTGCCGCTGCGTTTGCGCATACCGAAATGCAGGCCAAGTACGACTACCGCAACCCGACGGCGCTGAAGCAACTGGTGGCCGGTGGTACGAAGCTGGTGGCCTTCCCCAAGCCGGTGCTCGATGCTGCGTTCAAGGAAGCCATGGCCCTGTACAGCGAACTCAGCGCCGCCAATCCGGCGTTTAAGAAGATCTACGACGACTACAGCAATTTCCGCCGTGAAGCCAACCTGTGGTTCCGCTTTACCGAAGCGCGCTTTGACAGCTTCATGCAGAGCCAGAAACTCTGAGCGTCCCTGCACATCACTGAGCCCCGCGCCCCCGCGCGGGGCTTTTTTCTGGGCCATGCACTTGGCGCCGGTCACCTTTCGGGTTTGCCATGGCCGAAGAACACGTTGAGAACCTACCCGAGCCGGCGCTGTCACTCCAGATCGAGGGCCCCTCTTTTTCGAACTCGATGAAGGTGCTCGCCACACTGGCCATGCTGGCACTTGCAGCGGGCGGCTGGAACCTGGTTGCCCAGGGTGCCTGGAGCCAGATGGACGGGCCGTCGCAACTCGTGATCGGCGCGGCGATGCTCGTCATCGCCGCAGCCTACGGCGGCATGCTCACCGGCCGCACCAGCATCGACGGCTTGTGCCTGCGGCAGACAGGTCTGTGGACCAAGGAAGTGCGGCTGGCTGAACTGACCCAGGTCAAGCTGATCGCCGTGCCCGGGCTGGCCTGGTTGATCGCGCCGCGGCTGGTGGTGCGAACTGGCGGCCTGTCGATGACCACGTTCCACGTCGCTGACAGGCACGTGCTCTCAGCGTGCAGGCGCCTGGCCTACGGTTGAACCCCAGCCGGGCTCCGATCACGGTTTCTTGGGGGCCGCGGAGTCTTTCTTCATGGACTCTTCCAGCGCCTTCATCGGGTCCGCATCAGCGGCGTCGCCGTCAGCCGCACTGGCGGCTGGCGCCGGGTTGGCGGCGGCATCCGTGCCTGATGCAGCCGGATCGGGCTCGCTGACTGCACCGTCGGACCCCATCTGCTGCAAATCCCGGCCGGCCTTGTCGAGATCGAGGACCTTGGGTTTGTCGAGGAAGGCCGTGACGGACTGTGGGAAGGCGATCACCACCGCCACCAGGATGAGCTGCATCACGATCCATGGGATCGCGCCGATGTAGATGTCCTTCGATTCGACCTTCCGGGGCAGGCTGCCGTTCTTGAAAAGCGTGTCGGAGATGCCGCGCAGGTAGAACAAGGCAAATCCGAACGGCGGGTGCATGAAACTGGTCTGCATGTTGACGCAGATCATGACGCCGAACCAGATGAGGTCGATGCCGAGCTTGTCGGCCACTGGCGCGAGGAACGGAATGATGATGAAAGCGATCTCGAAGAAGTCGAGAAAGAAGGCCAGAAAGAAGATGAAGATGTTGACGACGATGAGGAAGCCGGTTTGCCCGCCCGGCAGACCCGACAGCAGGTGCTCGATCCACTTGCCACCTTCAACGCCTTGAAAGACGAGCGAAAACACCCGTGAGCCGATGAGGATGAACACCACCATGGCGGTGATGCGCATCGTGCCGACCAGCGCGCCTTTGACCAAAGGCCAGCTCAGCCGGCCATGCATGGCGGCCAGCACAAAGGCGCCCATCGCACCCATCGCCCCAGCTTCCGTGGGCGTGCAGATGGCGCTCTTCATGCCGGGCAGGCCGCCCATGCTGCCCAGCACGAGAAAGATCAGCACCGCAGAAGGAATGATGCCGCGCAGGCACTTGATGACCAGGGCTGGCCCTGACAGCGTGCGCGCTTCTTTGGGGACGCCAGGAACATGGGCGGGAAAGGCCCTGGACAAGATGAAGGTGTAGGTCAGGAACAGCAGCACCTGCAGGAGCGCCGGTCCCCAGGCGCCCTTGTACATGTCACCCACGGGCTTGCCGAGCTGGTCGGCCAGTACCACCAGCACCAACGACGGCGGCACCAGCTGGGTGATGGTTCCGGAGGCCGCCAGCACGCCCGTGGCGTAGCGCATGTTGTAGTTCCAGCGCATCATGACTGGCAAAGAGATCATGGCCATGGCGATCACTTGTCCGGCCACGGTGCCAGTGACGGCGCCCAGGATGAAGCCGACGATGATGACCGAGAAGCCCAGCCCGCCACGGGCCGGGCCGAACAGCTGTCCCATCGAATCAAGCATGTCCTCGGCCAGGCCGCACTTCTCGAGAATGGTGCCCATCAGCGTGAAGAACGGGATCGCCAGCAACAGGTCGTTGGACAGGATGCCGAACACGTTCAACGGCAGCGCATTCATGAACGAGGCCGGGAACCAACCCTGGGAGACGGCGAAGTAGCCGCAGCCCAAGCCCAGCGCTGACAACGAGAAGGCCACCGGAAAGCCGATGATCAGCACCAGGATCAACCCCAGGAACATCAGCGGGGCAAAACTTTCCATGCTCATTGCAGCGGTCTCTCGTAGTGGAACTCGCCTTCGTACTTGTGGTTCAGCCAGGCCACGCGCTTGATCGCCTCGGAGATGCCCTGCAACAGCAAAAGCGTGAAGCCGACCGGCAGCATCAACATCGCGGGCCAGCGAATCAGGCCGCCGGAGTTGCTGGACATCTCGCCGGTGTTGTACATCTGCGCGAACAGTGGCCAGGAGAAGTAAACCATCATCACCATCACGGGCATCAGGAAGAGCAACAGCCCGGCCAGGTCGACGAGTGCCTGAACCCTGCCTGAGTATTGGCCGTACAACACGTCAACCCGTACATGCTCGTTGAGGCGCAGCACCTGCGCCGCGCCCAGCATCACGCAGGCCGCAAACATGTACCACTGGATTTCCAGCCACGCGTTGGAACTGTAGTTGGCAAGGTAGCGCACCAGGGCGTTGGACGCGCTGATGACGCAGGAGGCCAGCACGGCCCACTTAGCGATCTCGGCAAACTTGTCGTTTAGCGCGTCGATCAGTCTCGACAAACGCAGCAGCGCTTCCATCCAGGCTCCTTCAATTGCCTGAGTCCAGGCAAGGGTCGGGGGACTGTAGCGGCTGCCGCTCGTGCGGCGAGGTGTGCCCCATTCCGAATCGGGAAACTACTGATATTGGCTGGCTTCATCGTGTCCGCGTGGGCAGCCGATGAAGCGCTTCGATCAGTCTGTGATGGCGATGGCGGCTGCGTACAAACGGCTCGAGCGCGCGCCCGAGCGGCAGAACATCAGCAGCGGACGCGGCAGCTCAGTCAGCAGGGCTGCAAAGGCTGCGATCTGCTCGGGCGACTGGTAGCCGCCGTCGACGGGCAGGTGCCGGTATTCGAGCCCCGCCGCGTGCGCCGCGGCTTCGACTTCGGCACTCGTGGGTTGGTCCGGGCCGTGTTCAAAGTCGGGCCGGTTGTTGACCACGCTGCGGAATCCGGCCTTCGCCGCTTCGGCCATGGCCGCCGCCGAGAGTTGGGGGGCGACGCAGACGTCGGGGGCGACGGCGCGCAGGGGCAGGGGCGTGCTCATCGGGCTACTTTGCCAGGGCTTGCTTGACCGCAGCCGACACGAGGCTCATGTCGGCTGTGGCTGTCAATTTGGCCTTGGCCGCGGCCATCACCTTGCCCATGTCGCCAGGCCCGCTGGCACCCAGGTCGGCGACGATGGCAGCCACAGCCGCGCCGATCTCGCTGGCCGACAGGCGCTGGGGCAGGTAAGCCTCCAGAACTGCCATCTCCGCGACTTCCTTGTCGACCAGGTCGGCGCGCCCGCCTGCTGTGAATTGGGTGATGGAGTCTTTGCGCTGCTTGACGAGCTTGTCGACGATGGCGACCACAGCGGCGTCATCGAGTTCGATGCGTTCATCCACCTCGCGTTGCTTGCACGCAGCCAGCAGGCCGCGGATGGTCAGCAGGCGCGGCGCGTCCTTGGCGCGCATGGCGTTCTTCATGTCGTCGGTGATGCGGTCTTTCAGGCTCATTGGGGGGCGCTTTCGCAAAATGAAGAAAGCCCGCAGCGGTGTCCCGCGCGGGCTCTGGTTCAGGCAGTGGGGGTGAGCCCGCTCAGAACAGCTTTTTGGGCAGCTGCATCGAACGCACGCGCTTGAAGTGGCGCTTCACGGCTGCCGCCTTCTTGCGCTTGCGCTCAGCGGTGGGCTTTTCATAGAACTCGCGAGCGCGCAGGTCTGTGAGCAAGCCCAGCTTCTCAATCGTGCGCTTGAAGCGGCGCAGTGCAACGTCGAACGGCTCGTTCTCTTTGACGCGAATCGTGGTCATGAAACTGATGGTCCTTGGGGTGTGCGCCCGGCAGGCCGGGCGCCGGTCAGGCGAAAGACGATCCGGAGGCCTGTCTGGCGAATTGACTGCGCAGGGCCACCGGCAAAGACCGCGATTATAGACAGGATTCGTGCCCTGCCCCGCCAGCCTGCTGCAGGTGCGCCTTGGACGGAAGTCTGGCTACCATGGGCGCGGCGGTCTTAGTGATCGCTGGGCGGGCAACAGGTAAGGGGGGTCGTGCCCCGGGCCTGTTGCTAGCTCAGCCCGGACGGAACACCATCGGACCCTGTTGCGAACTGATTCCATGACGAGTCTCCCTGCCCCTCCCCTCGGCGCCGACGCCGCCGCTGCGATGCCACTCGATGGTGCGATCCTGGGCACGCTGGGCCCCCTGCTGCCCGCCATGCTGGTGCGTGATGGCGACGCGCTCGCGGTCAAGGCCGCTGACAGCGGCAGCTACCTGCATGCCGACGCACAGTGGCTGGGCTGGCTGGCCTTGGAACACGGCGAGGTGATCGGCCAAGGCGACGCCGACTTGTTCGACTCGACGACCGCGGCCGCGTTTCGGGCGGCAGACCAGGCCGCACTGGGACGACCTGAGGCCCTGACCAGCGAGCACAAGTTCGAATGGCGCGGCGCGCGGCGCGAGTTCAGCGTGTTGCGTCAGCGCGTGGGCGACCACGGCGGGCCCATGTTGCTGGCGGCTGTCTGGCGCGACTTGCTGCCTCTGCGGCGGCGCGAGGCCCAGCATACGGCCGCTATTGAGCAGCTTGAGCAGCAGCAGCGCGCCAATGAGCAACTGCGTCGCGAAGTGCAGGACCACACGCTGCGTGACAACGAAACAGGTCTCTACAACCGCGCCCACTTCGAGGACCAGTTGCGTCGGGAAGTTGACTTGTCGACCCGCGAGCACCGCGAGTTCGCCTTGGTATCGATCGAGATCGACCCGCTGCCGACGCAGACCGTGGCGCTTGGTGATGCCGCCCGGGCGCGAGTGTTTGAGGCTGTCGGACGCCTGCTGCGGGGCAACACGCGCGCGATGGACGCCTCCTGCCGTTTCGATGACACGCGCTTCGGCGTGCTGTTGTCGGGCGTCGGTTTGGCAACCGCGCACTCGCGCATGGAGGGCTTGCGGCGTCAATGTGCAACCCAGATCGTGGCCCACGAGGGCCAAGACATCGGCTTCACGGCGTCGATGGGGGTGGCGAGCTTCCCTCACACCGCGCACAGCCACGAAGAGCTGAGAGCGGCCTGTGACCTCGCGCTGGCCGACGCGCGCCAGCGCGGTGGCAATCACGTCACCTTGGCGAGCATCCGCTTCGATCCGGTGTAGCCGGGCTCAGCCCTGCAGCCCACGGCGCAACATGTCGGCCGCCAGCACGAACAGCATCACCGCGAAGATGCGCCGCAACTGTTTGACATTGAGCGCGTGGGCGACGCGTGCGCCCAACGGCGCCGTCAGCATGCTGGCCATCGATATGACTGCCAGCGCCGGCAAGTAGAGGAAACCAAATGCGCCGGGCAGCGGCGCGGGCTGCGACCAGCCCCCAATGACGTAGCCCACCGTGTTGGCCAGCGCGATCGGCAGGCCGATGGCAGCGCCGGTCGCCACCGCGTTGTGAATCGGCACGTTGCAGCGCGTCATGAAGGGCACGGCGATGAAGGCACCGCCGGCACCGACCAGGCCAGACAGGAAGCCGATGCCGCCGCCGGTGGCGGCCAGACCGATGCGGCCCGGTAGTTGCCGTGACGGCTTGGGCGTGGTGGCGCGCAGCATTTGCAGTGCTGAGTAGCCGACAAAAGCGGCAAAGAACAGTGCCAAAGCCTGGCCCCGGACCAGTGCGAACACGCCCCCGCCGGCGGCCAGACCGCCGACCACAATGCCCGGCGCCATGCGGCGAACCAAGTCCCAGCGAATTGCGCCGCGGCGCTGATGTGCGCGTGTGGTTGACAGCGCAGTGAACAAGATCGTCGCCATCGCCGTGGCGATCGCCATCTTCACGGCCAGATCGCCGGGCACGCCGCGGTGCGTCAGGATCCAGATCAGGAAGGGCACCATCATCATGCCGCCGCCAATCCCCAGCAGCCCCGCAAGAAAGCCCGCCACGACGCCGAGCGTCGCGAGTTCGAGAACCAGCAGCGGCTCGATGCCGAACGGCGTCATCGAGCCGCGGCCAGCAAGGCATTTACGGCGCGCCACTCTGCGGCTGTCACCGGCGTGATCGACAGCCGGTTGCCTCGCTGCAGCACCTGCATCGTGGCCAGCGCGGCGTGCTGCCGCATCTCCGCCAGAGGCAGCAGGCGGGTCTTGCGCACGAGCTTGACATCGACGTTGAACCAGCGAGGTGTCTCGGCCCGCGCTTTGCCGTCAAAGTAGGGGCTGCCAGCGTCGAATTGCGTGGCGTCTGCATAAGCAGCCGAGGCCACGGCGGCCAGCCCCGCGATCCCCGGCTCAGCGCACGATGAGTGGTAGAACAACACGCCGTCACCGACTTGCATCACGTCGCGCATGAAGTTGCGCGCCTGGTAGTTGCGCACGCCGATCCACGGCACGCAGCCCAGGAGAACCAGGTCGTCGATGCTGCACTCGCCGGGCTCGCTCTTCATCAGCCAATGGGCCACGGCGTGTGTTTCAGGACAGGGGTGAAGGAAGGTGTCTGCCGCGCTCCACGGGCCACATTCCTGAACCCAGGTGAAGTTCAGGTGGGCGAGGTCAGCAGGGCGTCGGGTTCATCTGACGCGAGACGATCACACCAGCCCTGCAATGTTCCAAGCCCTTGCTCAAAGAGCATCGGTTCTAGGAAATTAAAACCCGCGCGAGCGCGGCAGACGAGCCGATTCTACGGCTACAGGAGCTGGCCGTCGCTGCCCAGAACCGCGTCGATACGGGCCAACAAGGTGTCGATTTGCACGCTGTCGTTGCCGCCGGCGGCGCGGCTGGCGGCAGGCGGGCGCTCGGCCAATTGGTAGGCCAGGTTGAGCGCGGCCAGCACGGCAATGCGTTCGCGCGCCTTGATCTTGCCGGCGTCACGGATGTTGCTCATCTCGCGGTCGACACTGGCCACGGCTGTGCGCAGGGAAGCTTCCCCGCCCTCAGGGCAGGCCAGCATGTAACTCTGGCCCAGGATAGTGAATTCCATCTGCTTCACGCGCTGCTTCCTTCACTGGGGCCCGTGTTCGCCGGTAAGCGCTCGAGCAGAGCATCGATGCGCGACCGCGCGGCTGTCAGGCGCGACTTCAGGCTGTCGCGCTCGCCCCCGACATTGCCCAGTTGCTCACGCAGCAGCGCGTTGGTGCGCTCAAGTTCCTGGTGCCGCAGCAGCAGTCTATCGAGGCGCTCGGCAAGGTCTTGCAGCGTGGCCATGAGGCGTTTTGTGATGGGGGTGCCGAATTATGCGGCGCCGGCCTGCGCCAACGCGGCTGTTAGTATCCACCTCGTTGGTGCCTGCGCCACAAGCTCATGGGGCGCGGGGTAAACGGGAATCGGGAGGCAAGGTCGCTGCGCGGCCGCGCCAACCCGAGCTGCCCCCGCAACGGTAAGCGCACGGGCGCAATGGCCGGTTGGAAACAACTGGCCGGCGCGCCCAGCTCGTGTTCATCGGTCACTGGAGCTTTTGTTTGCTCTGGGAAGGCCACACGGGTCGATGCGCCAGCCCGGATACCGGCCAACAAGGGGCGCGGGCTCGTCAGAGCCCGTGCCAAACGTGTGTGCTGGCGGGGAAGCCAGCGCGCACCTTGACCGGACCCCCTCACAGCCATGTCTTTCCGTACCCAACGCGCTCTTGCAGCGCTGCTTTGCTTTGGTGCGCTCACACCTGCGACCCAAGCGCAGTCCGCCACCCCTTCGACTTCCGCTCAGCAAGTGGTCGTCACCGCCAACCGTGTTCCGGTGCCCTTGTCGCAAGTTTTGAGCGACGTGGTCGTCATCGACGAAACCCAGCTGCGCAATGCCGCAGGCAGCTCGCTTGAAGACCTGTTGCGCGACTTTGCCGGTGTGCAGATCTCGCGCACCGGACCGCCGGGGCAGAGCGCCGGCATCTTCATCCGCGGCTCATCAATGAGCAACAGCGTGGTGCTGATCGATGGCGTGCGCGTCGGCTCGGCCACGCTGGGCCAGGCCGCACTCGAAGCGCTCGGCTTGGGTAGCATCGAGCGCATCGAAATCTTGCGCGGCCCCGGCAGCAGTTTGTATGGCGCCGACGCCGTGGGCGGCGTGGTGCAGATTTTCACGCGGCGCGGCCAAAGCGGTGCGCCGCGCGTGCAGGCCTCCGTTCACGCGGGCGGCTATGGGTCGAGTGAAGTGCGCGGCGGCGTGAGCGCTGTTTTCGGCGCTTTTGACGTGGCGCTGTCGGCCTCGCGTGAAGCCAGCGACGCTGTCTCGGCCGTTGCCAACCCAGCCGATCCATTCGGCCGCTACAACCCGGATGCGGATGGTTTCTCGCGCGGCAGCGTTACCGCGCAAATCGGCTACGCGATCTCGCCCTCGCAACGCATCGGCCTGCGCCTGCTCGACACGAAGCTGCGTTCGCAGTTCGACTCGGCAGAGTATGCGCCGCCGACCTCCGCGCCCGATCCGAACCCCGACTTCCGTAACCG